>CAZBBV010000309.1:0-2718 GCA_964490025.1 uncultured Cryomorphaceae bacterium
TTCGTAGGTCGTGTCCATGTTCTGTATGTCGTCGCGCCAGATGTTGTGCGCGCCTGCCACATGTCCTTGGGCAAAGTTTTCGGCCTTGCGTATGTCTATCCACACCCAGTCTCTTCCTGCGGCGTGGCCTGCTATGGCTTCTTCAATGGAAATGAGATGCGGTGTGGTCCACCATTTTTCCTGCGCCATTTGTTGAGGGCTTTCGGAACTGTTTTGCGGGTTTTGGCAGGCCATCAAACCTGTCAAGACTAAAAGGGATATTGTTTTATTCATTGAGGTAATACCATTCGGTGATGACTAATTGCTTGCGTCGCCCGCCTTCGGTAGGGGCGTAGTTTTTTTCCAGATAATCGAGTATTGCGGCTTTGTTGGGCCCCAGATCCCACAGGTTTTGGGTTTGCTGCATCCACACTATGGCGTAGTCCCATTGCTCGCGGGTCATGCGGTTTTGGGTAATGAGCGCCGCACTGTGGCAGCCCGTGCAGTTGGCACGCACCAGTTCGAAGTTTTCGTCAAATATGAGTCCTGTAGACAGATGGATGCCGTTTTCCACTTTCTCCTCGTCGTCGGCAGCGGGAACGGCGGTTTCTTGTTTTTGCTCGGCTGGTGGGTCGTTTCGAAACCAATCGGGACGCAGCAGCATGGTGGCAAAGAGCAGGCTCAGGGCCATCATGCTCAGGGTGAAATTGAGCGCCCTTTTCGCCAGGTCTGTCATCCGACGGATCTGCTCGTTATGTCCGTGGTTTTCGGTCATACTACCTTCAGGCCAATGCGGTGGCAGGCGTTGTTGGCATATCCTTTAGGGTTCCATGCAGGCGAAATCATTGGCTGCGACACGCCTTTGCTGTCAGTAGCGCGCACCCAGGCTTCGTAGTAGCCTTTTTTCGGAAGATTTACGGTTGCGCTCCAATGTTGCCAGGCGTTTTTATTGGCCGCCTTTTCGAGCGTGGTAGGCTGCCAGGTGGCGCCGTAGTCTATCGACACTTCCACTTTAGCCACTTCCAGATCACCGGCCCAGGCATGTCCGCGCAGGTTAAGTTTTTGTCCGGGCTTGAGCATGGCGCCCGTTTTCGGGTAGGTAATGATGCTTTTCACCGGCTGCGCACCCATGATGCACATTTTGTCGTCGGGCACATTGCTGCCGGGCTCCACCGGCTCGCAAGGAATGCGGTAAGCAGGGGCTTCCATCTTGGGGCCGTCGTGCACTTTGTTGCGCACCGAAATTCTGTTGAGCCATTTGCCGCTCACGCTGGCCGGCCATCCGCCTACCACAAGGCGAAGCGGGAAACCATTGGAGTAGGGGATATCGGCTCCGTTCATGCTCCAGGCCACCAGGGTTTCGTCGTTCAGGGCCACTTCAATAGGCACACCACGCGAAATCACGGGCTTGGTGCTGCTGCCGCTCAGGTGGGTGTCGTTGCCATAGTAGCCTATATACACAGCGTCGCTCTTTATACCCACGTCCGCCAAGATGTCTTTCAGTCTGGCGCCTTCCCACACCGCGCAGCTCACGCCACCATAGGTCCATTGGTTGCCCTTGGTGGGTGGCGAAAACTCCGCGCGACCATTGCCGCCGCACTCCAGCAGCAGCTGGTAACTGTATTTCTTGAATTTGCTTTTCAGCTCTTTCAGGGTGTATGTCTTTTTCCCTTTCACAGATTCGCCGTCAATGGTCAATGTCCATTTATCCAGGTCGAATTCCATGGGCATATTTCCATTGTTGCGCACAAACATTTTGTCGGCGGGTGTAACGCGGTCGTCGAGCAGATGCACGGGCGTTTCTATATTCCATGGGCGATCGTTGAGCACCACCAGGTCTTTGTGTTTTTTGTCCACCACAAAGGGGTCATTGCTCTGCAGCACAATGGGGACGTAGCCCTCAGGCATCAGGTGGCCATGCACGAGTTTGGTGCCAATCAGAATTCCGAATCCTGCCAAGGCCGTTTTGCTGATAAAGGCCCTGCGGTTCATATCGAATGAAATGGGGGGTAGGTCTTTCTTCTCCATAAGCATTTTTAGCTCGGTGAAATTACCATTCGCTGTATGATTGAATTGTGTTAAAAATCACTTTTTTGGATGGATAACTTTATGGGCCATTTTTCGTTAGTTCTGCTATATTTTTGAGTTAATTTGCTCCTCTATGCGAAAACTAGCTACGTTACTGTTGTTGTTTCCCTTCTTTTTGTCGGCCCAAATGGGCGGAAAATCCACGTACCAGTTTCTCAACCTCACCACCAGCGGGCGCATTGCGGCCATGGGCGGCGATATGTTCACTTTTCAAGACAGCGACATCAACGCCGCCTATTGGAACCCGGCAGCTATAGACAGCAACATGCAGCGCAACTTGGCCCTCAACTATGTGGATTATGTGACGGACATAAACTACGGATCGGTGGGCTATGGCTTTAGGCTAGGGGAGGCCGGCACTTTGGTTGGCGGACTGCGCTATATCAACTATGGCAGCTTTGTGAAAGCAGACGAGGCGGGCAACATTTTAGGAAAATTTTACGCAGCTGAATACGCCCTTCATGGTGGTTATGCTTATCAACTCGACTCGAATTTTTCAGTGGGCGCGGGGCTCAAACTTATCTATTCCAGCTTCGAGCAATACAACTCTTTGGGAATGGCCACCGATTGGGCCATCAATTACCGCAACCGCGATAAGCGCATCAACAGTGCATTGGTGATCTGCAATCTGGGTTTTCAGTTCAATCCGTA
>CAZBBV010000310.1:0-2704 GCA_964490025.1 uncultured Cryomorphaceae bacterium
AGCCTTAATCTTGCTCGTACTTTTTGCTTGGAAAAACGAATTCCTTGGCGGCGTTCTTATCACTGCCCTAGGGCTCTACTTCGTGTATTATTTCAACTTTAGCGGCCCAAATTTCTGGTTCAGCACCTTCTTGGCTACACTACTTATCCCCGTTTTAGGCTCCTTCTTCATACTCAGCTGTTATTGGCGCAGGTAATTGTTCATCCCGGCTAACCCATCCACACAAATCGTTTCCTTTTGAAAATGAGCTATATTGGCCAAGTCTTGCCATTTGAAAAAGGGTAGTCCAATTGTGCGCTTCTAGTTTTCATTCGGCAGGGTCAACCTAAACCTGAACTCATGAAAAAACTGATTGCAGCAATCTGTCTTTTTCCATTGCTCGCCTTTGCCCAAAACAAAAGCTCCGAAAGGCAAGACTTGAGCTGGGCAGACAGCACTTACAAAAGCATGCTCAATGTCAAGTTGGACGATCGAGAAGATATTTATATCACCCTCAACAAGTGCCTTGAAATTTTCAATGAAGCAAACGACAGTTGCAAAGTATCCCATGTGTACAGTTGGCTTTCCGGACAGGACGACCTCCGCAACGAGCTCGACTCCGCCATGGCCCATCTCATCAAGGCACAGCAATACTACACTTTGAATTGCGATAGCCTCATTTACATGTCGATTCAGGTTCATCACTCCAATATTCTCATTAGCACCGGAGATCTGGAGAAAGCCATAGAAGTGGCAGAAAATGCCCTAAAGCTATGGAACAACAACTGGCCACATTCTTTGTCGCGTTCGTCGCTCTACACTGCCCGAGCAATTGCTTTGGCTATGCTCGGAAGAATAGCGGAAGCGGTAGAAGCCTTTCGGGATGTGTACACACTTGCCCTAAAAGAGAATGCAGAAGACGACATTATAAATGCCTTGCATAACATGGGCGCCATTTATGGCATCTATTCCGAAGAAAGCGGAAACCCAAATTACCTGGATAGTTCACTGTTCTACTTCAACCTTGCTTTGGAGCTCGAGAAAGCACGCAATTCGGAATGGGGCATGTGGCCGGTTTATGGCAACATTGCCAGAGTATATCGCGATAAAGGCGAGTACAGCAAGGCCATGACCTTCCTCGACACTATGGAGGTATATACCCAACGCCTCGATTCGAAAAGCGGCCAAAGCGACCTGGCCATACTGCGTGCGGAGTGTTTTTACGGCCTAGAAATGCTGGATAGCGCCTATTTCTACATGAGGAAGCACGCCACCTTAAAGGACGAAGTGCTCAGCGCCGAAAAAATAAAGGCAGTGACGGAGATGCAAGAGAAGTACGAATCGGAGAAAAACCTGCGACTAATACAGCAATTGGAAATTGAGAAACTGGACAGCGAACTGAAAAAAGAGAAAGTCACCCGTACCCGAAACATTTCCATGCTCATTGGCGGTATGATTTTACTAATCGCTCTCGGACTTTGGAGCAGGCTCAATTTTACCCGAAAGGCAAAGCGCGCCATAGAAAAAGAAAAAGAACGCAGTGATGAACTGCTGCTCAACATCCTACCCTACGAAGTGGCCGAAGAGCTCAAGGAAAAAGGCTTTGCAGACGCTCAGCATATCGATCAGGTTACAGTTCTATTTACTGACTTTAAGGGCTTCACAGAGCTGAGCGAAAGACTTACGCCCACTGAACTGGTCTCAGAAATCAACGAATGCTTCTCGGCCTTCGACCACATTATGCAAAAACACGGAGTGGAAAAAATAAAAACCATTGGCGACGCCTACATGGCCGCCGGCGGATTGCCCACCCACAACAACACACACGCCCGTGACGTGATCCATGCCGCCATGAACATTCAGCAGTTTATGCTCGATAGGGCTGCCAACCAGGCCAAAGCCGGAAAACCCTATTTCGAAATCCGTATAGGAGTACACACCGGCCCTGTGGTGGCGGGCATTGTGGGCGTTAAGAAATTCCAATACGACATATGGGGGGATACGGTGAACACTGCCAGCCGGATGGAAAGCAGTGGCGAGGTGGGCAAAGTGAACATCAGTCAAAGCACCTACAAACTTTTGAAAAGCGACCCTGAATTTAAATTCGAAAGCCGCGGCAAAATAAAAGCGAAAGGCAAAGGGGAAATTGAAATGTATTTTGTGTCAACTATAAACTAAAAAGTGTCAAATACCCTCAAATTACATTTAACATGAAAACCCGAATTCCCAACTATTCACTTTTCACTTTTGGTTTTTCACTTTTGGTCCTCCTTCTAGGCACTTTATTCTCTGCTTCTGCTCAAGACGCTGAATTGGACTCATTGCTGGTCGAACTGAACCAAGAAAAACAAGACACCAACAAATTGAAGCTGCTGGAGCTCATTTCGGATATCGCTCCAGAAGGCGAGTGGCAAATGTACAATGAACGAATGGGGGAACTTGCCCAAAAGCTTATGCCTGATAAGAACGCCAGGGTAAGTTGGATTGGCAAGAAATATTACGCCATGAGTATTGGTAACAAGGCCTTTGACTACGCCATGAAAAGTGACTATATACACGCATTGGAACTATACAATACAGCCATTGGCATGTACCGAGAATTAGGAGAACTCGAATACCTGGCAGGGAATCTCACTAGTTTGGGTTCTATATACAGCCGTCAAGGAGAGTATGACATGGCGCTTGAAAATTTTCGGCAGGCGGATGTGATCCTCGCCAAAAGCGA
>CAZBBV010000311.1:0-2691 GCA_964490025.1 uncultured Cryomorphaceae bacterium
TCAGCGCACATCTCACCGATTGTCGCAAATGGATTGTTGGTTTTTCGGATGTTACAGCCCTACTGCAAAGTCTGAATAACCAAGGGGTGATGGGCCTGCATGCCTCAATGCCATTGGAAATAGACAAGAAAACCAATGAAAGTGTCGCTGAAACATTTCGGCTTTTGGAGGGTGGTAAAATGCGCTATGCGTGGGCGGCTCATCCCTTGAACCAGCGCGGCGAGGCTGATGGCATTTTAGCAGGAGGCAATCTATCTGTTTTGTACAGCCTGCGCGGAACGAACTACGATCTGGATCCGGAAGGAAAAATCCTATTTCTTGAAGATTTGGACGAATACCTCTACCACATAGACCGCATGTGCCAAAACTTGAGTTTGGCCCAGTGGTGGAGGCGCCTAAGCGGTGTGGTGGTGGGCGGCATGACCGACATGAGGGACAATGCCGTTCCATTTGGAAAGAATGCCGAGGAGATTATCGCAAGTCATGTACAACAGGTGAAAGTACCTCTGGCTTTTGGCTTTTCCGCCGGCCACATTGCGCACAACCTGCCACTGAAAATAGGTGCATCCGTGCGTTTAATTGTGGGCGAAAACGAATCAAAACTCGAAGAAATCTAATGGCAGAGCACAACGAATACGGCAAAAAGGGCGAAGATGCCGCCGAACAATATCTGGTGGATCAGGGCTACATTATTTTGGAAAAAAACTGGCGCAAAGGGCAAATAGAAATTGATCTGATTGCCCGAAAAGGGCCCTGGTTGGTTTTTGCCGAAGTGAAAAGCAGGCACACCGCCACGCACGGCTCGCCCGAAAGTTTTGTGAGTGTGGCCAAGCAGCGCATGATGATAGACGGCGCCGACCAATACATACAGATGAAAAACCTCGACCTGGAAGCGCGTTTCGACATCATCAGCATAGTGGGCAAGGGCGAGGAGATGAAGGTGGAACACATTGAAGAAGCCTTTCATCCGCAATGGTAAATTCCGAGAATCTACTGATTCTGCTCACCAAAATGCCCGAGGCGGGCAAGGTAAAGAGCCGACTCTCCAGCGAAATTGGCCCGGAGAAGGCTGCTATAGTCTATGCGCAATTGCTCAGAAATACACTGGCGCAAATGAAAGCCTCGAACTCTGCAAAAACCATTGCTTTGGAGGGAAATGAAGTGCTTTTTACCGAAGCTTTCGGCCAATGGACGATTTGGCCGCAGGAAGGAAATGATCTGGGCAAAAGGATGCAGCTAGCCTTCGAAAGGGCATTTCAAATAGGCTACAAACGTGTGGTCTTGATCGGTGGCGATTGCCCTGAAATGAGTGCTAAAATTCTCGAATCTGCATTCGAAAAGCTGAACGACAATGACCTTGTGCTGGGCCCCTCACAAGATGGCGGCTACTATTTGATAGGACTAAAGAAAACCGAGCCGAGCCTCTTTGAGAATATGCAATGGAGCCACGACAAGGTCTTCGAGCTAAGCATAGCGCGGGCCGCGGAGCAAAATCTCAAAGTAGCGCTATTGCCCATGCTTCGGGATATCGACCACTTGGCGGATTTAAATGCTTTTCCATCCTTTGCGCCATGAACGAAAAAGACATTTTAGAAAAAGCCGTTGAGTACATCCGTTCGAAAACCGACTTTCAGCCCGAAATAGGCATTGTGCTCGGCACCGGATTGGGCGCCATGGTTTCGCATATCGAAATAGCCTGCGAACTGGAGTACAGTCACATCCCCGGCTTTCCGGAGGCCACGGTGGAGTTCCACCACGGGCGTTTGTTGTTTGGCCATTTGGCAGGACGCCGCGTGATATGCATGCAGGGGCGTTTTCACTACTACGAGGGCTACAGCGCACAGGAAGTGGTGCGCCCCATTCGGGTGATGAAGCTGTTGGGCGTGCACACCCTGCTGCTCAGCAATGCGGCAGGCGCCATCAACCCTGCTTTCAAGAAGGGCGATATGATGCTCATTTCTGACCACATCAACCTGCAACCCGACAACCCGTTGCGTGGCGCGAACCTCGATTTTCTGGGCCCGCGCTTTCCGGACATGAGCGATACTTACGACAAACAGCTGCGCAAGCTGATGCTGGACGAAGCCCGTGCCGAAGGACTGCAGGTGCACGAAGGCGTATACGCCTCTGTGCCCGGACCAAATCTGGAAACTGCTGCCGAATATCGATTCCTTGGCCGAATGGGTGCAGATGCTGTGGGCATGAGCACCGTGCCCGAGGTGATTGCCGCCCGCCACATGGGCATGCGCGTAGCTGCGGTTTCCATACTTACAGACGAGTGCGACCCGGACAATCTGCAGCCGGTCAACATTGAGGAAATAATAGCCGTGGCCATGGCTTCCGAAAAAAAACTTATTCAATGGACACTGGCCTGCCTGCCTAAAATGTGATTAGAACACCACGTTCACAATCTTCTTCGGCACCACAATCACCTTTTTCAACGGCTGGCCGCCCAGGTACTTTTCCGTTTGTGGATGATTGCGCACGGCAGCTTCAATTTCCTGGGCGGAGGCACTCAGCTCAAAAGTGACTTTGAAGCGCAACTTTCCGTTGAACATCACCGGATAGTCGAAGCTGCTTTCCACCAAATATTCAGGCTTGAATTCCGGCCAAGCGGCGGTGCTGATGCTTTGCGCATGGCCCATTTTCTTCCACAATTCCTCTGAAATGTGCGGGGCAAAGGGCGAAAGC
>CAZBBV010000312.1:0-2690 GCA_964490025.1 uncultured Cryomorphaceae bacterium
GGCTGAAATGCTTGAAGATGCTTTCGAAAATCTCGTTCAATTGCTTTTCGCTGAGCAGCGAGGGCGTTCCGCCACCGAAATAGACGGAGTCGAGCGCCGCGCTATCCAATTCCTCATGGCGGAGGGCTATTTCGCCCACCATGGCGGCCACCATGCGGTCGGTATAGTCGGTTTTGGTGGAAAAATGAAAATCGCAGTAGTGGCAGGCTTGCTTGCAAAAAGGAATGTGGAGGTAGAGCCCGGCCATTATTTCAATGAAAAAATCATTCGGAAGGTGGTGCCCTTGTCGCGCTCGCTGTGGTGGACAAATATTTTACCCTTGTGGTATTGCTCCACTATGCGCTTGGCCAGCGAGAGGCCCAGCCCCCAGCCGCGTTTTTTGGTGGTAAATCCGGGTTGGAACACTTTTGAAACGTCGCCTTTTCGGATGCCTTTGCCACTATCGCTCACGTCTATAATGGCTTTGTTGCCGCTGTCTTGTATCTGCACGGTGATGTCTCCGGGGCCATGCAGGGCGTCAATGCCGTTGCGAATCAGGTTTTCGAACACCCATTCCAGCAATGGCCTGTTCAGGGGAATGGGAATGGGGTAGTCGGGTGCTGAAAAACTGAAATGGATGCTTTTCGACGAGCGCTTTTCGATATAGTCCATGGCACTGCGGGCCACATCCACCAAGTCTTCCACTTCCAGTTTGGGTTGGCTGCCTATCTTGCTAAAGCGGTCGGTGATGGTGGACAGCCGGTCGAGGTCTTTTTCCATCTCTTGCAGCGTTTGGCCACTGTGGTTTTCGGCTTTGAGCAGCTCCAGCCAGCCTATGAGCGACGAGAGCGGCGTGCCGATTTGGTGGGCCGTTTCGCGGGCCATGCCTGCCCAGATGCGGTTTTGCTCGCTGCGCCGCGAACTGTTGAAAGCATAGTAGGCCGCCCCAATAAACAGGGTGATGATGAGCAGCATGATGAGCGGATAGTACTGCAACTTGGTGAGCAGGATGCTGTCTTTGTAGAAAATATAGGCCTTTTGTCCCTGGTAATAGTCTATCACAATGGGTTCGTGCTGGCCTTTCATGATCTCCAGCTGGTGGCGCAGGTAGCTTTCCTCCAGCGACTTGAGGCTGTCCAGATTTCGGTAGCCGTTTATGTTTCCGGCTTCGTCGGTAAGAATTACGGGCACCGTGTTGTTGTCGCGAATCACCTCGAAAATGAAGCCTATGTTGGAGGTGTTCTCGTCTAGGTTGTTCATCTGCCGCGAGGCTTCGGCCCACAGCTTCACTTTGCGGCGTTCCACGTCGCGCAATTGCTGCACAAAGCTGTTGGTGTACCACTGCGTAATGGCGCCAATGGCAATGGCGCAGATGAGTAGAAATACCTTCCAGCGGGTTTTGAGCGTGTATATATCGGCCATGGGCTAAAAGTCGTTAAAAATCGGGTTCCTCGTCATCATTGTTTTCTTCGCCCCACTCAATGGTATAGTCCACAGGCGTCTCCTTCACCGCTGTGCTGTCCTTTTTGAATTCTTCTTTGATCACCGCCTTGAAGGTTTTTTGCTCGTCCACCCACTTGTCGCGCACACCGCGCTTGGCACCCTGCAGGTCGTAGGCCACCACCGGATGGTCCACATTTCCGGTGATCTTAAAGTGTAGATAAGGCGACGGCGAATGGTCTTCCACCGTGATGTGCTCCTCCAGGTCGGGCTGTTTCTTCACTTGCTTTCTGAATAGCACTTCGTTCATCTGCAGCTTTACGAAGTATTCAATGTTGTTGTCGAAATCGTGTACCCCTCGGGTGGAAAAGTTGAGCGCCGTGGATTTGATATTCATTTCAGGGATGATCATTTGCCCGTTTTTTATCTGGATTACATTTTCCAGATCGGAAAATTTCACATCCCTGAGTTCGTCCAGGCTGATGAAGGCCGAAAGGGAATTCAAGGGCTCAAAATCGATTAGCTGACCGTTGGTGATTTTCAGTTGTGCGGTACAGCTTATCTTATCAAGAACGGGGTTGAGGCGTGCATCCAACAGGTCTTCAAACACAATTTGAGCATCCGCGCGTCCTTTCATGTTGTCGGCAGTAAAGGTGCTTTGCCCAAAATGATCGAAAGCCACGAGCATCTGCGGCATGTCGATATTTTTTACTGCGGCATTCACTTTTAGGTAAAAGCCGCTTTCCGCTTGTTTGAAAAGTACGGTGCCTGTGCCTGTGCCGCCACACGATTTCATGCTGCTGATCTCCGCGGTGAGCATTCCTGCCTTTTGCAGTATGCGCGTTTCCACCTCCGTGGCATTGAAATTCGCGAAGCTCAACTTTTCCACTTGCAGGCGCAGGTCCGCCTGAATATAATTGGGCATTTCGAAATCGGAATCGCTGGCAGAGCCCGCAAAAAATGGGAGCATGTCCAGCTTTCCAAAGTGAATATTGGCCACCAGTTTCAGCGGCTGATCGGCGAATAGGTAGGCGAAAAACTGGTCGATATAGCCATTGCCCTCAAAATCGGAATTGCCTAACATGCCTTTCAGTTGCTCGGCCACCAAGCTTTGCTGGTCGAAAACAAATCGAGCTTCGGTGTTGGTAAATGCTTCCTCAAGACCTACGAGGGTAAAATCGGCTTCAGAGAGTATCAGGCTTCCTTTGATGTCCGCGCCTTTGAAATCGCCGGCCTGGTTGGGCGGCCAGTTTTTGAACTGATGCGAAAAG
>CAZBBV010000313.1:0-2672 GCA_964490025.1 uncultured Cryomorphaceae bacterium
CGCAAGGAAAAGCGCTACCGCTGGGATATGACAAATACAGCGGACAACTGTTTGGCAACCGCGACTTCCTGATGAACTGCATGGACTACCTGCTGGACGATTCAGGACTAATTCAACTTCGCTCGCGGGAGCTTACCCTGCGCCTTTTGGATAGCACAAGGGTGAAGCAAGAAAAAAGCAAATACGTGATGCTCAACCTGCTGTTGCCACCACTTCTGGTGCTGCTATTCGGCGGGCTAATTCCATATTTGAGGAAGCGGAAATATTCTGCGGGAAAGAAGGGGTGAGTTGGAGTTAGGCCTTTTATGTTAAACGGGGGGGGTGATGTTTAGTTTATTGGGAAATGCGTGATACTACCCAAAGTTGACTATCCTTAATTTCGAAAATATCAATAAGTAAATTCATGTCGGAAGATTTCTAATCTAAGAAACTCGAATTTTAGAAATCCCCGATAGTTTATTCGTTTAAATCAATTAGATATGACATCAATTCCTTCACCTCTTTAGTTTCGCTAGGGAGGTGCCTTATCTCAATCTTAATTTTACCCGGTGAAAAAAAGATGCTGTTTATATGCCTGTAAATCAAAATATCTGGAGGCCTAAAAGACATTGTTGATTCCAGAAGAAAGACTTTTGAATTACAATTTTCAAAGGTTACGTAGCTGTAATTTGAAAAATCTACTCTTGATAACTCTTGTATAGCCGAGTCTGTAAGGTAAATTTCAAAATTCCCTTGGTCAAAATGTGAAATCATCTCTGCACTCAAAGTAAAAGTCAAGCCATCCTTTGGTTCTTGAGCAATGACCATATTGACAATAAAAAGCAATACTAGAAAAGTTGTTTTCCCTTTAACTGGCACAAGTTTCCTAGCTTGTGATGCAGTTGAAAATGGCAGAAACAAATTTGCGTTTTTTCCAAAAGTCTGTACGCTTCCTCCCATGCCTTACCCTATTTTGAGCTAATGTAATGGAAAACTCATTTACAGAGAATGGGTGGCTTTCGTAGACAATCTCGTAACACATATCTATGTCTCTACAAGCGAAAAAAGGAAACAGAATGCTTAATCCCGAAAGCTTTCGGGATTAGCTTGAATATGAGATGCTTCGCTGCACTCAGCAGGACAAGGCGACGGATGGAAAAATGCAGAAACGCTCCGCTTTTGTCCGGACTTACAACTAAAAATTTACGACTAAGGACTGCGCTTTGCGCTGCGCGCGAAGCGCTAGCGTAAAAGCGTAATCGTTCCCTGTACATCCAATAATTTTCCTGCGAGTGTATTGGCTTTTAGCACCACGAAATAGGTGCCATCAGCCGCGTCGCTGCCGTCCCATCCCTCGTAGTTGAAGCTTGGCCCACTGAACTGATGCACCAATTTTCCCCAGCGGTTGTACACATAAATCTCGTAGTTGCCAATGTCCGTACTGATGGGCGCCCACACATCATTGGTGCCGTCGGAGTTGGGTGTGAATACATTGGGAAGCTTTATCTCTCCGCAGTCCAACACATTCACCATCACTGTGTCGCCGGCGCTGTGGCAAGTATCGGACACTAGAACGTAATACATACCTGTGTTGGTCGCTGTATAGGTCGGGGCGGTGCTTTGGTTCTGCCACACATAGCTGTATTGTGTGGAAATTCCGCCTTGCACATTGGGCGTGAGCAGGTAACTATCACCGAAGCAAAACTCCTGATCCGTTCCTAGCGATACGGTGAAAGGTGGATAAACCACCAGATCGAGGGTAACAATGCTGTCGCAGCCCGATTGATCGGTGAGCGTGTATAGATAATTTCCTGAGGCAAATAGGATTTGCCCATTGGGCGCCAAGTAGCTGTCGCAAGCGGTGGCAGAAATGTGTGTGCTATCGGGTGGAATGATGGTGAGATCGAGCGTGAGCACACTGTCGCAACCATTCACGGCGGTGAGCTGATAGGTGTACACACCGGAGCTATCGAGCAGCTGACCATTGGGGTCCAAGTAGGTTCCACAGGCACTGTCCACCACCGTTTCACTGAGCACCGGCAGTACGGTTACAGTAACAGAATCCACCATCTGCATGCCGCAAAATCCCGAATAAGACACAATGTAGGTGGTGGTCTGTGCAGGACTCGCCACCACATTTGCGCCAGTAGTGGTGCTCAGTCCGGTGGCGGGCTGCCAAGTGTAGGTGTTTAGCGGATTGCCGCTCACGCTCAAAGGCACACTGCCTCCCTGACAGATGCTGGTATCGGCGCTGGCACTAATACTTTCATTTACGATACACACTTTATGAATATTATTGGCGCCACCCGTGCTGGCCGTCCATCCCCAGCGCACCATGGTTTGTCCGGCGAAAACGTTTGTGGGGATGTTGTAGGTGGAAGTAAGCCGCAGCTGACAATCGAAATACACCTGAATCTGGTTGTTTGCAGGGTTCCAGGTAATGCGCACCTGATGGTCTTGCCCATCTTCGATATTGACATTGGTGGCCGAAGCTTGCACAGGCGCCGCTATGCTTGTCGCGCCCGAATGGCCCGGGTTTCCATTAATGGTGATGGCAATATGGTCGAAAGTAGGGTCGCCCACATCTGCATTCTGCCAGGTATCGAACTGAATGCCCAAACTGGGCGTGATGCCCTGATAACCCATGCCGCCACCGCCAATGCCTACTACATTGGCCGCACCACTTTGCAACA
>CAZBBV010000314.1:0-2663 GCA_964490025.1 uncultured Cryomorphaceae bacterium
ATACTTTCTTCGGCCCTCGCGCTTTCGGTAAGCGTTGCAGCGCAAATAAAACCTGCCACCAGCACCGCTAGCTTTGAGTTGGGCTCGGGGCTCAACTTTATGTTCAACGACAGTGCCTATCACTTCCGATTGAGCGGTATGGTGCAGCCTTATCTGGCCTTCGATCAGGCCAAAGACATGCCCACCGACTACTATTTCAACGCCAAGCGCGCCTACTTCAATTTTTACGGAAAAGCCGCAAAGGAAAAGGTAAGTTTCTTCTTCCAGCTCGATTTCGCCGAACTCAATTCCCTATTAGATGCGTGGGTGGCTTATCACCCTGTAGAAGACTTGAACATCACTTTTGGTCAAAAGCAGAATCTAGCCAATAACCGCGAGATGCTCTTCATGGAAGATCATCTGCAATTTGCCGATCGCAGTTTGCTCAGCGCCGCGTACAGCCGCAGCGGTCGAGAGTTTGGGGTTTTTGTAGACTACACATTCCGTTTGGCCGGAGTAGCCTTGGTGCCGCAAGTAGCCATTACCAGTGGCGACGGACGTAACTCCTTTGGCGTCGATTCGCGCGACGTAGACCTAGGCGGATTTAAGTACAGCGCCCGCCTGGATCTGTACCCCTTCGGACCCTTTATGGATGGAAATAGCGGACAAGTAGCCGACCTTGGACATGAGGAAAGTTTCAAAATGGTGGTGGGCGGTGCTGCCAGTTTCAACACAGGCGCAAGTAACGCCGTAGGCGAAGGTCATGGCGATTTTACCCTATACGACAAAGAAGGAGGAGCACAGCTGCCCGATTACCGCCAACTGGTGGGCGACATCTTGATGAAATATAAAGGCTTCTCATTCTTGGGCGAATATGTGGTGGCGACAGCCACCAATCTCGAAGGTTCGTATGTGAATAATATTGGAAGCGAACCACTTTTGCCTACCGAGATTAGCGAATATCTGGCATTGGGTACCGGATTTAATGTTCAAGCCGGCTATGCTACGCGCTCGGGCTATGGTGTGGATGCACGTTATTTTGGCATTACTCCCGAGTTCGACCAGAATGCGCTTTCAGTCATCCAAGAGAACAGCGGCTGGTCGCTAGGTGTGTCGAAATACTTCAAAGGGCAAGCGGCAAAGTTGCAATTGGCACTCACCACCTTCAACAATCCCATGGATGTTCCTGTGCGTCAGGGTGAGATCATCTTCCAGGTTATTTTCTAAGCTTTCTTCGATTATTTGGAAGTCAGCCTAGCTGGAAGTTTTTCAAGTGAATCCATAAAAGCGACAACAGCAAGCCTCGAGGTCTTTGCAATATTGCTCTTAAGTAAAAGCGCATATCTGCGCTTATATTATCCTGTATGGAATTATCTTATTTATGTCAAAAGGCTCTTGTGTTTGACAGGGATTTTTTTTAGCTGAATATCGGAATAGGTATTTCTACGTATTGATTTTCAGTAGGTGTTCATTTTATTTTCGTATCCACTAAAATATACCATAATGAAAGGATACACACTTAAAACCGTTTTCTGTCTTTCCCTTTTTATCTTTTTTATTTTGCCATTTGCCAATCCTGTCTTGGCACAGCAAAAAGAAAATGATGCAGTGTTTGCAGCCATTAGAAGTCAGGACCCTGGGGCGCTACAAAAAGCCTTGAAGAAAGTGTATAGCGTCAACTTTGTCAATCGTCAAAACAATACACCGCTTATTGAGCTCCTTTTTTCCGCACCTAACTACAGCAGCTCAAAGGTGATGGAAATGGTGGTTATGTTGGTGGAGAAAGGTTCCAATTTGAACAGGACCGAAGGAGCTTCGGCCTTGACTGCGGCCGCGCACATTTCGAGTACTGAGTTATTGGAGTACCTCATCAGGAATGGTGCTTCGGTAAAGTATGGTTTTCCTCTTCATAGGGCCTGCCTCTTTAGGAATACGATTGCCATGAATTTATATTTACAGAAAGGGGCAGACCCCAATGCCTTGAGCGACTACGGGAAAACGCCAGCTCAGGTGATGCTTATGTCAAAGCATTCATTTAACAACACGGATGCTATGCTCATCATCTTAGAAAATGCCGGAGCCAATCTTCATGTGCGAAATGAAGTAAACGAAACACTTCTTGACATGGCCTTGCGCATTGACGACCGAAGGGCGGTGAATTATTTGCGCAGCCGAGATGTGGAGCAAACTATTGTAATCTCATATCCTGAAGAAGACGAAAATTTCGAATCGAGCCTTAATTTCTCGCGGACCTTTTATTCGCAGTCGAAAGACAAGGGGTTAATATTTGGCGTTAGCGACGGTCAATCGATAACCGTTACAGACCTTGGAACTTATGAAGTTGTCATGAAAGCCGAGGTGACCAAAAACGAGTATACGAAGTTCGAGGGTATGTATGCCATCTATTTTGAAGTAATAGATTCTGACGGCAATTCCACATACTTTTATTTGGTTGAAAATCCGAATCTGGTAAGTGTATCTGGCTACAATATGCTTGTTGGTAGTGGAAGTGTAGGATTTGAATACTATTATGCTGACTGGTAGATCAAACTTTCATAATTCAAAAAAAAACCGCGAGCCTTTCGGCCGCGGTTTCAGTATGTCGGAATGTGTATTCCTTTATTGGGTAATAGAAATCTTGCTCAGGTCCCACTTGTTGCCATCCAGGTCGGTGCCGGTGGCGG
>CAZBBV010000315.1:0-2658 GCA_964490025.1 uncultured Cryomorphaceae bacterium
AACTCTTACGGGGTGATGGAAAACGGAAGCTTTCGGTTGGAAACTTTCAACGACTAAGATAGGCCACCATATCGGCCAGGCGATTGGAATAGCCAATCTCATTGTCGTACCAGCCAACCACTTTCACCATTTTGCCCACTACGCTGGTAAGTTGGCTGTCGAAAAGGCAAGAAGCCGGGTTCCCGATTACGTCGCGTGACACGATAGGATCTTCAGTGTATTCCAAAATTCCTTTAAGCTCGTTTTCGGCGGCGCTTTTGAATGCTCTGTTCACCTGTTCAACCTCCATTGGCTTGCTCAGGGAAAAGGTAATATCTGTAAGCGAGCCATCCGGAACCGGCACGCGGATACCGCATCCACCCAGAGAGTCGGACAGCTCAGGAAAAACTTTCGTTAAGGCCTTGGCCGCACCTGTGGTGGTAGGCACAATGCTTTGCGCTGCGGCACGCGCTCGGCGCAGGTCTTTGTGTGGCGCGTCGTGCAGCCCTTGGTCGGTAGTGTAAGAATGAATGGTGGTAATGAAAGCGCTTTCTATTTCTGCCAAGCTTTGCATCACCTTGATCATGGGTGCCGCATTATTGGTGGTGCAGGAGGCATTCGAAACAATGATGTCGTCCGTTGTAATGAGCACCTCATTCACGCCGAGCACTATGGTTTTTATGTCATCCGAGTCGGGTGGCACAGATAGGATTATGCGTTTCACGCCAGGTTTCAAGTGTCCAAACAGTTGTTCTTTTGACTTAAATCGGCCGGAGCATTCTACAACTATATCTACTTCTAGTTTATCCCAAGGAATTTCGCCCGGTGTATAGAGATGGGAAACAGAAACCTTGTGTTGCTTATTGATCGTCAATTGTTCGGGACTTGTTTCAATCTCGAAATTTGCACGGCCGTGCACACTGTCGTACTTGAGTAAGTGCGCCTGCACTTCAATCTCCATGGGGTCGTTGATGGCCACCACTTCCATGTCGTATCGCTCCATGACCGTTCTAAAAAAGGAACGGCCAATGCGTCCAAAACCATTTATCCCAACTCTGATCATAAAAAAAGGCCCCGCTTGTGCGAGGCCTCTAAGGTATTAACTATGTCTTTCGATTATTTGCTCACCACAAGTTTTCCGTAGCTCATCAAACCTTCGCCACGCACGCGTACCAAATAGGTTCCGGCGGCTACTCCTGTAAGGTCGAGGTTTAATGTGTTTACACCGGCACGACCTTGGTTATTTTGAAGTACACGCAGGGTTGCACCATTCATATCCACCAATTCCACGATATAGTCTAGTGGTCCTTTCAGTTCAATGCCAATAGTAGTATAGTTCGTGGCCGGATTTGGATAAATGTTCAAACCTTGCTTTCCTGACATTTCATTTTCATCCACACTAACAAAGGTTGATGTGCGGTACATACCACGGCCATGCGTTCCGGCATAAATACGGCCATCAGCAGTGCCATCAATGTTTCTGATCTTCTGACGAAGTTGGAATACAGGTACTTTGTCCATGCCGCTATTGGCATCTTCCCATACCAGGTTGCCTCCGGTATTGTTGATGTTTTCAGTCGCCCAGCAACCGAATTCTGTACCTACAATTACACGGTTTGGATTTCCTTCTTCAAAGATGGCTGTATAAACCGGCATTCTTGGCAAGTTTCCTTGCTTGGTAACGAATGATGGAGAAGCCGCGGCTGTATTGTCGCACGACTTGATGTTGATTGAAGAACCTCCTCCGTAATAACCAATTGTCACTACAACTTTATTCTTATTGCTTGGGTGAATGGCCACACTGGTTACAGCACCATTGGCGGCCAATTGTGAGGTTAGATTGGTCACCGTCACTTGACGAGAAGGGCTATCCACATCACCGGTAGCTGAGTCTTGTGCCGTAGAAATGTTTCCTATTCTCCACAATCCTCCTCCAGAAGTTCCTACATAGGCCACATCCCCATCTTTTGAAATGGCGAAGCATTGTGGGTCGCCGGTAACGGCGGCAAGGCGGAACCACTCAGGAGTACCTTGGAAGTCCAATGCATGGCGTGTCATCCAAACGGAGTTAGACAATCCCATCAGGAATGCGCTTTGTGGATTTGCACCGGTTCCTTCCCAAAGTTCAAATACAGTGTAAAACTGACTTGTATTGGGCTCACCAGCGGTAGTAAGCATTCTTGGAGAAAAGAATGTTTGATAGCCCACAAAGGACAGACCCATGTCATTTGAAGCGTAAACAGGTCCATTCTGCGTTGAAACGAAAATAATATCCGGATTGGTTTGAGACCAAGCAGTATAAATTCCATCACCACCTGCTAATTCAGTAGCCGTGTATGGCTGGGGGCCTGAAAGTGGAATCAAGTTGGTTCCGTTGTCTTGGGCACCGGCAAGTACGCTTCCCGACCACATGGGAGAAATAGAGAAGGCATAAAACTGTGTTACATTAAATCCACGATTGGCTACGTCAAATGTCTGACCACCATTAAAGCTACGGCCCACACCACCGTCACTGCCAATAAGCATGGTTTGATTTCCATCAACTCCGTAATTAGGGTGAAAGGTAAAGGCGTGCTTGTCGGCATGAACATAGTAAGGATTTAAAGGATGCTGAAACTCACTTCCAATTCTTGTCCAACCACCACCGGTACCTACTTTCCAGTCCCAAAGTTGAACGCC
>CAZBBV010000316.1:0-2655 GCA_964490025.1 uncultured Cryomorphaceae bacterium
CAGTCCTCGCCGGGGATGATTTATAGGAAATGATCGAACCAAGAACTGGGTAGTTTGCCAAGTTTCTAAGCGCTCTTTAGTTTGCTATACTTGGCCCTATAATCATGAGGCGTTAAGCCGGTTATTCTCTTGAAGGTGGTTCTAAAAGCCTTCGTGTCGTTGTAGCCCAAGTCCTGCATCACCTCATTCACGTTTTTTTCCTCACATTCGAAACTGCGCTTGGCGGCTTCCATTTTCACACGCTGAATGTATTCCAACACTGAGTTTCCGGTGGCGCGCTTGAAACGGCGCTCAAAACTGCGCCTACCCACCGATACCTGCTCGGCTAAATCGTCTACCGAAAATCGCTCCTCGAGATGTGTTTCTATGAACTGTTGTGCCTGCTTTATTGCTGTGTCTGTATGTCCCTTCTGTCCGCGAAACATGGCAAAAGCCGACTGGCTGCTACGGCTGATGTCGATTGCAAAATACTTCGCTGTGAGCACAGCCGTTTCTCGGTCCACATATTTTTCTACCAAGTGTAGGAGCAAATTCCAATAAGAATTGGCGCCGCCGCTGGTATAAATATGCTCTTCTTCGGTTACCACATGGCCGTCTTGAAGCTGCACTTGCGGAAACATTTCTTTGAAATGATTGGCAAAGCCCCAATGTGTGGAAGCCTTCTTGCCGTTCAACAATCCGGTGGATGCCAATAAAAACGCGCCGACACAAAGCGAAGCCACATCAGCTCCCTTTCGGTATTGCTCTACAATCCAGGGAATAGTCTCTTGATTTAGTTCTATTGCCTGTGGCAAATCGCCAAACAAGGCGGGAACGATTACCAAATCAAATCGGCCAGAATCAGCAAGCAATTTGTGGGTATGCACCGTGTACAGGCCTTCGTTGAACGAAACCTCTTTGCTCGCTCCAACCAACAAGACTTCGAATAAAGGCGTTCTACCGGATGCTGACAAAAACTGATTAACCGCCTGAAAACAGTACTGCGGATCGGCAATGGCTTGCAATACTGCGCTTTCGGGAACAAGAATGGCTACTTTTTTCATTCGCCAAAAATAAAAATGCTTTGTCGCAAAACACCCTTCAATTGTCGTTTTAACACATTATCCTAAAATATTGACCCGCGTATGTTTGCGATAACCAACCCAAAATCGATTTAATAATGAATTCGGAAAATCTTCAAATAACTGTTCAAACACGCGTGAAGGCAAGTCTTGAGAAAGTATGGAACTGCTGGACAAAGCCTGTACACATCATGCACTGGAACCAAGCCAGCGACGATTGGCAAACAAGTTTCGCCGAAAACGATCTTCGCATAGGTGGTCGGTTTTGCTCGCGAATGGAAGCCCGCGACGGTAGCTTTGGTTTCGATTTCGAAGGGCAATACGAGGCGGTGGAATATGGAAAATTAATTGCCTACCGAATGGACGACAACCGTCGCGTTGAAGTTCGGTTTGAAGAAAGGGATAGCGAAGTGATTGTCACTGAAACCTTTGATGCTGAGCAAGCCAATCCGTTGGAGATGCAGAAAGAAGGTTGGCAAGCAATTCTCAATTCCTTCAAAAGGCATGTGGAAGGCGGAAAAGTGAACGACATGCACTTCGAAATACGAATAAATGCGCCGCTTGAAAAAGTGTACCGAATGATGATTGACAAAGCGCACTTTACTTCCTGGACCGCCGCTTTCAATCCTACTTCACGTTTCGAAGGCAGTTGGGATAAGAATGCAGATATCGACTTTATAGGCTCTGATGAAAATGGAAAAGGAGGTGGAATGGTGAGCCGCATCCGAGAGAATATGCCGAATCGCTTTATTTCTATCGAACACTTGGGCATGTGGCTAGAGGGGAAAAAAGTGCTCGAAGGACCTATGGTAGAAGGATGGAAAGGCGCTTTTGAAAACTACACTCTGGTGCCTGAAGGTAAAGGCACCTTGCTAAAAGTAGACATGGATTCCAACCCTGAGTACGAAGCATATTTCAAGGACATGTGGCCCAAAGCCCTCGATAAACTCAAAGAAATCTGTGAAGCAGAAATGTAATACTTTCGAGCACTAACCCTATCTATTCTCATAAGAAAACCCAAACCCAAATGGCTAAAGTCAGTACCTACCTCAATTTTCAAAACGAAACAGAACAGGCTTTTAATTTTTACAAAACAGTCTTCCGAACAGAGTTTAGCGGCCCAATCAACCGATTTGGCGACATGCCGCCTATGGAAGGAATGCCGCCAACACCCGAAGAAGGCAAAAACCTGGTCATGCATGTAGAGTTAATCATTCTTGGAAATCATTCGCTCATGGGCACAGATGCGCCTGATTTTATGGGCTTTAAGGTTAACAAGGGAAACAACGTACACATCAGTCTACACCCCGACACCAAGGAAGAAACCGATCGTCTTTTCAACGAACTTTTAGAAGGAGGCGTGGTGACCATGCCCATGCAGGATGTGTTCTGGGGCGATTATTTCGGAAGTTGCATAGATAAGTTTGGTGTGCAGTGGATGCTGAATTTCAATAATTCAGGAGTCTGAGGAATATGATGGAGCCCACTACCGAGAAAATGTATTCTCATTTGGCTCCCATCACTTAAAAAAGTTCAAAACCGAAACCCTTACAAAATCGTATGACGGATCAACCTCAACCTGCTGAACAAGCCG
>CAZBBV010000317.1:0-2637 GCA_964490025.1 uncultured Cryomorphaceae bacterium
TGAATATTTTGTCATCCGGACTCTCGCGTTTGGGGTCTTTCCAAGTGCCGGGGTATAGGTAGCGGTGGTTGTCTTCGTATCTACCGTAGTTCACTTTGTCCTCTTCAATATAGTTCAGCAGGTCGGCCATCAGTATTTCTCCGGTTTCGGTGGAAATGAGCTTGTACTGAAATGATGCGGCCACAGAGTTTGCTTGGTTATACACATTGTAGGTCACCTTTTTATATTGCGTTTCGGTCACCACCTTACCGGTCACGGGGTCGTTTTTCTTCACGGTATACGAGTGGTAGCCCCTGCGTGTTTCTTGCTGAAGCTTCCCTTGGTTCATGCGGAAGGTGATGAGCTTACCGGTGAAAACAGCTTGTGCGCCAATCAGGTTTCCGGCGTTCACTGCGCTGGCTTCGTCCACCACGCCGCTCAATCCTAGTTGTTGTTCTTGCAAGAGGGTTTCCAGATGTTGGCGGTCGATTATTCTTAAAAAAGGATCGTTGAGGCTCAGCAGTTCATTGATAATCTGCGCGGCAATGGCGTGCTCTAGTCCGCTTTTGCCACTGGTGTTCTCGAAAGGAAGAAAAGCCACGGTGTAAGAGCCCTTTTCACGACAAAATTCGCGAAGCGCCACAGCATCTTTGTAGGTGATAAACTGCACGATAATGCCGTCGAAAGCATAGTAAGCCTGTCGATATTTATTCTGGTTCATCAGCTGTTTTCCTCGACGATAGGCCGGTTCGGCAATAGCCAATACTTTCAGGTCTTTGATGTCGCCAAAGCTGTCGTCTATCAAGATGATCTCGCGAATGATGGCCTCGGCGGTGGCAAAGTCTTCATTTTCAAGAGCAATCAAGGCTTCTTCGTAGCGCGCGCTCAAATAAATTTCTTTCGATTCCTTAAACGATTCTTCATAATGCGTCGGAAATTCAAGGTTTACGCCCACATCTTTCACTTTTTTGAAATAGGCCTGCGCTTCCATGTAGCTGTACACGGCCCGTTTGTGATCGTCCGTGCTGAAGGACTTGTAAAATGAGGCCAATTGGTTGTCTAACACTATTTGTCCGGTTTTCTTCAAGCCAATTTTGGCGTCCACGTTGGTGCGCTTTCTGAGCAACGATTCGTAGTAAAACTGAGCTGCCTCTTCAGTTAATCCTGCTTCGTCCAGCTTTTTGGCTTTTTTAGAGAATGACTTGGAGCCACTACATCCCGCTAGGAAAAGGAAAGAGAAGAAAAGTAAAAGGGTAGAGATTCGAATCATGGTAGTGACTTTTGACAAATATAGTGGCCTTAGACAAAATGCATGCCGCTAGAAAATTTTATCCAATGTTACCTAAATGTTAAGCCAATGTTTGTATGGTATTAAATAAGTATTACCTTTGTTAAGCAAAAATGAATGTTCAACTCTTAAAAATGGAAGCTATGAGAAGTTTAGTTCTTATCATGATGGTGGCCTTCGGCGCAGCTTCCTTTGGACAAGCTCCCTATCAATACTTTGATAACGGACAGGTGAAGAAGGAATACGTGATGATGTCAAAAGGCAACATACAAGTGAATGATTATTTTGAGGACGGTACACTTAGTCAAGTGGGATCGTTTCTTGAAGGCAAGCCAAGTGGTGTGTGGAATTCGTTCTATCCAGACGGAACCATGGCCGTTCGTGCGCAGTACAACAACGGCCTGAAAGACGGCATCTGGTATTTCTGGAGCCTGAATGGCGAAGAAATGAAAGAAGTGCACTACAGCAACAATGAGATTATTGGCGTAATCGATTGGTCGCGGACCGAAAGAAGAGTAGCCAAAGATTGATGCTTAGCAATACCTAAAAACAGAAAAGCCCTTTTGGAAATCAAAAGGGCTTTTTTCATTCTACTCCTTCGAAAAGCCTCATGGCAAATTCTTCATATTCTTCAACTAAGGATGCACTCAATTGGAAATGAACGGAATTGCTTAGTTTGAATTCTTTCTTCAAAGGCAACCTGCCGATTTCAATAAGTTCAGGGTAAGAGATGCAATACATCCCTTCCTTACTAACCACAATGAATACTGCATTCTTGTAATGAAAGTCCTTTCCAAGATCCTTCGATTCGAATGAGCCACTGGCTCGATACTTCACTTCCAGATAAACCAACTGACCATCTGTAGGATTTTGAACAACGAAGTCCGGCATTTGTCTGATTTGTAATGCTTCCTTGCTATTGTCCTTGTTCAATCGACCGGTAATGAGCGGTAGGGTTTGCTCCATTCCATGATCGAATACGTGATAGCCGCATTGAATAAACAGTTGCTTGATCACTGTTTCTGCCACACGAGCCTTGATCAAACGAAAAGGGAAGTGGTTTTTGGACATGTTGGGTTTTGCTTTTTTCGTCAATTATTCTATAGCTACATCCTGTGTTCATGTGGAGGCAATCCTCTTTTTCCCCTCGCAAAATTGAGCCAATCAATACCCAAGGCTTTTAAGAAAGACTGCTGCACGTACCAGCCCGTTGTGCAAGCATCTTCTTTAAGAAAAAATCTTCCTTGGTGATTGTGTACAGTATTGAAAAGGATTAAACCTATGAGGGTTATAAAATGCCACAGAATGTTAATTAAGATATCTTGTTCTTCCTTTCTGATGGATACCGAGTTTTTTTTTCGGTCATTATG
>CAZBBV010000318.1:0-2630 GCA_964490025.1 uncultured Cryomorphaceae bacterium
TCGACGCAGCTGCCGGGGCCGCATGGTACAAATACCGTGTCTGCCTGCTTCACCTCCATTTGGCGTGCTACAAGCGTAAGCCGGGTGAGGCCGGAGCCCAGGTCGTCGTGCAGGTCGCGTGAAATTTGTTGGCGCATGTCTGCAATGGCCTGTTCCTTTTTTAACTCGGCCAAAGCCTTCTCCCGCTGGCGTATGGCCCGCAGTCGCATAATGTACACGGCCACTGCCACAACGGCTAGGGAGATGAGCAACCAAAACCACCAGGTGTTGTATATCAACGGCACAATTTTCAAGTGCAACATTTCCGCTGGTTCGCTCCACTGGCCACTGTCGCCGCGGTATTTTACTAAAAGTCGGTACTCCCCCGGCGCTACCGACTGGATAATGATGTCGCGGTTTTTACCTATTTCGTTCCAAAATACCTCCTCCCCACTCACCAACGCATAAGCATATTCATTCCTTTCGCTCAACGTGCCGCCCAATGCCAACACGCGCATATAAATGGACACATCATTTTCGTTGAATATCAATTTCTGAGCTACGCCAACTTTTTGAATAATTGCCTTGCCGTGATTTTTAATTTCTTCTACCACTATCTTGGTTTTCGATTCTTGAAAATCAAAATCCAATGGATTGAAAATATTGAGCCCCTTTACCCCTCCAAACACAAAAGTGCCGTCGGGCCTGAGTGCGGAGGCACTTGTATTAAACTCATTGCACTGCAGACCGTGAAACTGTGTGAATTGCCTGTGTCGTCCCGTTGCAGGATCGTACATGAAAATCCCTGCATTGCTGCCTAGCCATAGAAATCCGCGGCTGTCCTTTTCAATGGAATAGAGCATTTGTCCCTGCAATACTTCAGGAATTTCCCATTGGTTGTCGGGCATCAGTGAAAAGTCAGTACGAACAAGGCCTAAATTTGTGGTCATCCATAGGCCACTGTCCTCCACCAAAATGTCCGAAATGGTTCGGTCGTTGAAAGTCAGGCCTGTTTCAATCTCACATGTAAGGCTATTCCAAAGCTCTGCCCCACGATTTTTGTAAGTAATTAAAACCTTATTATCTGAAAGTACATAAAAGGCTTTTGCCAATTTTGCTAGTGCAGCAATAGTTCTATTGTTCCATCCTGTGGCAGATTTCTCATATAAATAGAGCTCCAAATTGCTGCTCATGTCTATAATCACCCGCTCTTCATCCACAGGCATAGCTACATAACGCTCATATCCCTTTTCATCCTTAAAAAATGGCTTAAACGAATAATTGTCTCTACTCATGGCCCAAATCCCTTTATCAGAAGTGACCAAAAGCAAGGAACTGTTGAAACTGAAAATACTTAGAATAAGCCCCACGTGGTCAGGCACAGAAACTGCATGCACGAGGTCATTTTCTACAACAGAAAGCGAATTATCCAATGCATAGACTAAGGTCTTCGGTCCATCTTGAAACACCACCCGAATGAATTTTTTAGAAAATGCCTCAGCAGGCGCCCGGTTGAAGAGCGGGGTATTGGGTTCGAGCCGATAAAACCCTACGCCATCTTGGCCAAACCAAACATTGCCGGATTGGTCGTTGATGACGAAATTGAAATGAGAACCCATTTCGCCCGATTGAAGTTCAAAAGGAGGCCTAAACCTAAATTCTTCTTGGCCCGTAGAATCGAAAAATACCAAGCCGCCCTCTTTGCTCGCGGCGGCAAATCCGTCGTTCATAGGAAACAATTTTCTTATGGAGCTCCGGTAACTAATTCTCTGTGTTCCCTGCTCATCCTGCAAGTGAATACTGTCGCCAACGAGAATGGCCAAGCAGTACTTTCCGTTAAAACAGAATATCCGTTTTCCTTCCCCGGGAAGAAATATCGTTTGGGACGAGCCGTCAGAAATAGAAAGCTTCTTAATCCCTTCCTTATCCGAGATGTAGAAATGGCCATTTCGATATTGGCAATCGGAATATCCGGTAATAGGAATCGTATCCATCCATATTGTCATGCGCTCAGTTTCAAGGTCGAAGTATTGAATGGCTCCGTAATCCTTGGTGTGCGACATGTAAAGTCGATTGCCCACTTGAACGTGGAGCTCGAATGCCCAACCCTTATTTTCTTCTTCCCATAGCTTTCTGATTTTATTGTCTGCCAGATTTAGGACAAACAAGGTTCCTTCGCCACTGAAATAGACCTGATCGCCCACGCGTAAAATGCTTCGCACCACTTGCATCAGGTCCGTTTTAAGTTCCGGGTTGTGTTGATGAAAAGAGCTAAATGAGTGGCCATTGAAACGCTGCAAACCGCCATGCGTACCGAGCCACAAATAGCCTTCATGGTCTTCGTAAATAAAAGCGATTGTATTCTGTGCGAGACCTTCGGTGCTTCCCCAAAGGGCGAGGCCGGGAGCGGGATATTGCTGCGCAAAGCCAGAGGCCTGAAACAGGGCAACGCAAATGGCAATAAAGAGTGTTTTGCGAATGGCTTCAGGCATAGTTCAAATATACATTTCCGAAATGTATCGTTCCACAAAACCCAGGATTTGAATTTTTCTTCAACTTGACGAAGAAGGTAATAGGTTCTACACTTTTTCAAATAAATTTGATTCTATCTACGTCAAAATTGAACTCTTTCAAATACGCATATTATGACT
>CAZBBV010000319.1:0-2625 GCA_964490025.1 uncultured Cryomorphaceae bacterium
GAACATCCTTTCCGGAAAGCAAAGCACGGTGGACATGGCACTCATCATTCAAAGCAACTTGAAAAAGCTCGGCATTGATATGAGCATTAATGCATTGGAATTCAATACTTTTTATAGCGCAGCCTACAGTCATGATTTCGACGCCTTAATGGGCGCCTGGAACATGAGTGCCGGCTACACCGACCAAACACAATTGTGGCACAGTAGCACCTGGAATGGCGGCTCCAATTTCTGCGGGTTTGGAACCTCTTATAGCGATTCACTTATCGAATTTTCGAACACCACGCTGGACGACGAACTCAGGACAAAAGCCTCCAAGGAACTTCAAAAGGAGGTGTATGAGGTGCAACCTTACGTATTTCTGTACAGCATGAAAGGAAAGCTGGCCGTGCACAAAAAATTTAAAAACGTGAAGGTGTATATCGAACGGCCATACATCATGATCAATGCCTTCGACTACGACGAAAGCTTCCAGTCGGACACGATTCAGGTAGTGAACTAAAAGGGCTTATGACGAGATACATTCTTTCACGATTGCTTTGGGCCTTCCCTACGCTTTTTCTCATCTCGCTTATCTCGTTTTGGATTTCCAATCTGTCGGCCACCGACCCGCTTGAAAAATTGCTGCGAACGGATGCCGAAAGCGTTTCGGGAAACACAAGCCTATCGGACGACATGCGGAAGGAATGGCAGAAAAAGCTTTTTCTGGACAAACCTGCCTTCTATTTCAGCTTGCAGCCCTTGGCATTTCCTGACACGCTGCACCTTGTGGTTTCGAAAAGTGAAAGAAAAGTCCTGCGAAAATGGCTGTGGCAAAGCGGCGATTGGCCATGGGTGGTCGAGCTCAATGGGCTGTTGAAATCCATTCCCCTTGATCATACAGCCACTCACCTGCGCAGAACTGAAGACCTAGAACAAATAGAAGCCGCTTGTCTTTCCAATGCCGAAGCGGAATACGCCCAAGCCATACTTTCCCATTTGGCCAAAAACCCAAAGCGAATCTTGCCGCTGTGCATTCCTAAACTTAAATGGCGCGGACTGAACAACCGCTACCACCTGTGGGCGGCCAACTTCTTACGCGGAGACATGGGCTACAGCCTTACCGACGGCCAGTCCATTTCTAAGAAAATAGGACCTAAAGTGAAAATCTCCTTGAGTATATCGCTCAGTGCCATTTTGCTCTCCTTGCTTGTGGCCTTGCCCTTGGGCTTGTGGAGCGGCTATAAACCTTGGATGAAGCGCAGCCGAGGCGCCAAAGTCGCATTCATAGCGCTTTATTCCCTGCCTTCCTTTGTGGTGGCCACGCTCTTGCTTTTTCTATTCAGCAACCCCGGTGTGCTCAACATCCTGCCCGGTTCGGGGCTCAGCAACCCGCTGGTGTACCGCGATTCGTGGAGCATTTTCCAAAAAATGGCCCACCACCTGCCCTATCTCGTTCTGCCCATTGTGTCCTACGCGCTGGTGCTGATTGCTGTAATGGGGCGGCTGGTGCAACAGTCTACTGCGGAGCTGCAACAAGCGCAATTTATGGTCACCGCCAAGGCCAAAGGATTGCCCAACGAACGAATTAGGAATGTGCATGCCCTGAGAAATGTGTTGCTGCCCGTTATCACGCTCACTTTCGGCATGCTGCCGGTGGCGCTTGGCGGCAGTGTGATAATCGAAACCATTTTCAGCATTCCCGGTATGGGCCGCGAAATATACCGCGCCATGCTGGAGCAAGACAACAATTTGGTGGTGGCCGTTTTTACCCTCGTTGGAGCGCTTACCGTGCTCGGCTACTTGCTGGCCGATATTTTTTATGCCTGGGCCGATCCGCGAATTAGATACAGCAAAGCATGAGATTGGGAGCGGCGAAATATCCCTTTTTACGCTGGTGGCAAACGCGCCTCATCCTGCTATTCCTAGCGCTGGCGCTGCTTTCGCCCTTGCTTTCGAACGATTTGCCGCTGTACGCAAAAGTAGAAGGCAAGCATCTTTTTCCCGCCTTGCGTATGCTTTGGGACAAACATCATGTGGCCACGATTGAAGGCCCAAAAGGAAGCCTAGATATTGACTACACCCGCAGCGACTGGCGCCTGATGGAGCTGCAAGCAGTCGTTTGGCCGCTCATTCCCTATTCAGCCAAAAACATTGATGCCTACAACCGTTCGTATAAGTCGCCATGGGAGGTGCAATACCTCGTAAAGGGAAGCAAAAAAATCCCGCTCGGTTTTCGCTTGCGGCACTACCTGGGCACCGATAGCGTGGGGCGCGACATTGCTGCCGGCATGCTTTCCGGACTGCGCATCTCTCTGGGAATTGGCTTTTTGGCCATACTCTTTGCTGCGGCAATCGCTTTGCTGTTCGGCTCTCTTTCCGGCTATTTCGGCGATTACTTACTTCGCTTTCATCCTTTGGCCCTAGTGCTTGCGGCCTTGTTGCTGCTACTGCCTGCCTACACAGCTTTGCATGCCTTGCCAAATTTGCTCTTTGTCCACAGCGCGTCTTTACGCCTGCTCGCTGCCTTCTTTTTCCTGTTGGTTTTGGCTTGGCTTTTCGTGCTTTTGTACCGCCTCTTTTCAAATAAAATAAGCAGCAAGCGCAGCCATCATTTCCCGGTAGACAGCCTCATCTCGCGCTTTA
>CAZBBV010000320.1:0-2604 GCA_964490025.1 uncultured Cryomorphaceae bacterium
AAATGTAACACTACAAACCAATTTTATGGATCAAATGGCTTCCCGCGGCACGATTTCTGATTTGTTCCTGCCCGACTGTTTCACGGTTTAAACTCTTTTTTAGCTTTGTATCACATTTTGTAAAACCTTAAATGCATTTCAAATGAAAAAATTTCTCGCTCTTGCAAGTTTTGTGGCTCTTTTCAGCGTAGCCGCTTTCGCTCAAACCGGTGCCCAAATCACCTTTGAAAAAACGGTACACGATTACGGCACTATTGTACAGGATGCCAATGGCAACTGTGAGTTCGTTTTCAAGAACACCGGAAACGAGCCCCTCATCATCTCAGGAGCCAAAGGTTCTTGTGGATGCACTGTTCCTGAATGGTCAAAAGAGCCAATTGCTCCGGGACAATCAGGATCTATCAAAGTAAAATACGACACCAAGCGTATTGGCAAATTCTCAAAAACGGTAACGGTTACTTCGAATGCCGTAAACGGAACCAACGGAACCATGACCTTGACCATTCAAGGAAATGTGGAAGCCCCTGGAGGAAGCAACCTAGAGAAGCCAAAACCTGCCGGTTCGCCTACAGTAAATCCATAAGGATTCATATTAATAGTTATTTTAGCCCGCCCAAAAAGCGGGCTTTTTTTGTTCTGTATTGTAACGAATTCAATCTATGCCAAAGATATCTTCACGAGGCGAACACATGCCTTCCTCGCCTATTCGAAAACTGGTTCCCTACGCAGAAAAAGCAAAAAAGAGAGGCACCAAAGTGTACCACCTGAATATTGGTCAACCGGATATTAACACACCGGAAGTAGCCTTGGCGGCCATTCGAAACTTCGACGGAAAGGTGATAGAATACAGCCTTTCAGAAGGCATCACCAGCTATCGTCAAGATTTGGCTGCCTACTACAAAAAGCACCAAATAGAGATCAACGAAAACCAACTGATCATCACCACAGGAGGATCGGAGGCCATTAATTTCATTCTGGGCAGTTGCATGGATCCGGGAGATGAAATCATTATCCCTGAACCCTATTACGCCAACTATAACGGCTTCTGTACCGCCTATGCGGTGAAGGTTGTTCCGGTAACCTCATCCATTGAAGATGGTTTTGCACTACCCCCCATTCAAGATTTTGAAAAACACATTACCGAAAGGACGAAGGCCATCATGATTTGCAATCCCGGAAATCCGACTGGCTACCTATATTCGGAAGAAGAGCTCATGTTGCTTCGCGACCTGGTGATGAAGCACAACCTTTACCTTATTGCCGACGAGGTGTATCGCGAGTTTTGCTACGACGGCGCCACGCACCACTCTATATTAAATGTTCCAGGACTCGATCAGCATGCCATTGTGGTGGATTCAGTTTCGAAACGCTATAGCATGTGCGGCGTGCGTATTGGTTGCCTGATTACTAGAAATGAAGATGTGCTGAAAACCGCCATGAAATTTGCGCAAGCACGATTGAGCCCGCCCACCTTCGGGCAGATAGCAGCCCAGGCGGCCCTAAACACACCTGATGAATATTTTCATGAAGTGATTGCGGAATATGTGAACCGCAGAAATGTGTTGGTAGAAGGGCTAAACTCCATTGAAGGTGTGAAATGCCCAACGCCAAAAGGTGCTTTTTACTGCGTGGCAGAACTTCCGGTGGACGACGCTGACCATTTTGCCGCTTGGTTGCTCAAAGATTTTGATCTGAACGGCGAAACCGTCATGCTGGCACCTGCTTCAGGATTTTACAGCACGCCCGGTTTGGGCAAAAATCAGGTGCGGGTGGCTTATGTGCTCAACATCCCCAGCTTGAAAAAAAGTGTTGAGATACTTCGCGCGGCATTGATTGCCTACAAAAACCGCTCATAGTGCTTCGCAGGTTCAAGATTGGGTTTGGCTTGCTGCTTTGTTTAGCAACCTTCTACACATGCAAGGAACCGCTTGAACTCGCCAATAAAGGCGAATACCAGTTGCCTGAAGGCTTTGACGACCGCGAAAGAGGCGAAAGTAGTTTTCGGGTGGTGTTTTACAACCTGGAAAACCTGTTCGACACCGAACGCGATTCCACCATCAACGATCAGGATTTTACCCCCGAGGGAAACTATGGCTGGAGCGACTTTCGCTACAGAGCCAAGCAACAAAATATGTCGAAAACCATAGCTGCTGTTGGCGGTTGGGAATTGCCGGAAATTGTCGGTGTGTGTGAAATTGAAAACCGCCGCGTGCTGGAAGACCTCATTTCGCAAGGATCTTTGAAAAAAGGAAAATACGGTATAGTGCATCAAAACTCCCCCGATAGAAGGGGCATTGACGTTGGACTTATTTATAGAAAAGACAAGGTGGCGGTGCTAAGCGAGCATTTCCTACAAATGAATTTCCCTATTTCACCCGACACGCGAACGCGGGATGTGCTGATGGTAAAACTCTTGGTAGCGGCTGACACATTCGTGGTGTTTGTGAACCACTGGCCCTCGCGCTATGGCGGACAGGCGCAAAGCGAACCGCTGCGCATACACGTGGCCGAGCAAATAAAAATACGAACCGACAGCATCATGGCTTGTTGCCCCACCACAGGAATAATCATCATGGGCGACTTTAACGACGAGCCAACCAACAT
>CAZBBV010000321.1:0-2591 GCA_964490025.1 uncultured Cryomorphaceae bacterium
TTACAGTCGCGAGCCCATCCGACACACGCTTCTACTGGCGCCGCATTGCAAAGGAGTCATTTCCGGAGTAGGGATGCAGGGCTATTATTTGGCGGCCTTAGCGCTCGAATCCATTATCTGAAACGCTTCTCGTCCAGTTCGTTGAAGGTCTTTCTGCCTAAAATAAAATATTGCCAGGCAATGCTGCCTTTGAAGGCATTGTAAAAACGAATACGCTTTGAGCGCCCGGCTATATTCATCCTTTCCTTTGTAAGACGTATCAACGAGGAATAGAAAGCGTAATGCGCCCTGAGGATCGACCACACGTGGGCCGCTTGGCCACCAAAAAGAAACTTTAGCGCAGCGAATCCATCCAAAATCAAGCGAACAAAGATGACCGGAACCATTACCGCTCGCGGAAGGTTCTTGTATACCATGAACAGGTTGTTGCGGAAATTGTAGAAAGTTTTGCGCGTGCTGCCCGAGCTGAGCGTTCCGCCGCCTACGTGGTAAATTTCTGAGTCGGGACAATACATAATCTTGTAGCCCAGGTTCTTCATCCGCCAGCAGAGGTCTATCTCTTCCATGTGCGAAAAGAGGCTTTCGTCCAGTCCGCCGGCCTCCATGTAGGCATGTTTCCGAACCACAAAGCAGGCGCCGCTGGCCCAAAATATTTCACAAGCTTTGTTGTATTGGCCTTCGTCTTTCTCGAGGGTAAAAAACAGGCGACCACGACAAAAGGGATAACCAAAAGTGTCTACAAAACCGCCTGCGGCACCGGCATATTCGAAATAATCTTTTCGGTTGTAGTCTTTTATTTTCGGTTGGCAAGCTGCAATGTTCGGATCCGAATCCATCATCCGAATGATGGGCGCCAACCAACCTTCGGGCACTTCAATGTCGCTATTCAGCAGGATGCAGTAGTCGGCATCCACATGTGCCAGGGCTTGGTTGTAACCGCGAGAATAGCCGCCATTGTCGGCGTTTTGAATTACACGAAGCCCGGGGAATTCATTTTTCAGCACCTCCATGCTGCTGTCGGTGGAGGCATTGTCGGCTACAATCACTTCCGCTTCGGGGCTATGCGCAAGCACCGACGGTAAAAATTTGCGAAGCAATTCTGCTCCGTTCCAATTCAATACTATGACAGCCGTTTTACTCAAATGATTGCTTATTTCCCCATGCTGAAGGCGGGCAAATCTAGTTAATTAAGGGTAGGAGCAAAGAGAAACGACGCAGGATTATGGCCTACGGTTGATGATTGAATTTCGGTCGATACTTCCACCAAAATGATCTATCGGTGTGGTCACGTCGAAGTCGTTGTATTGTGTGTCTCTGCTATAAAGCTCTACTTGCCAGCGCTCGTTGAACAGTTCGCCTTGCGCTGTGCTGTGCATCAGCTGGTAGTCGTTGGTAGACAAGTCGCGGTTTACAAACACAAAGATGGCGTTTCGCTGGTTGTTTTGCTTCATATCGTAGTACTGCCATATTTCGAATGGGTAGGCACTGGGCTCGTGCGGACGCATGTCGCGGTCGCTTGGCGGTCCGTATTGAAGGTACACGCGTCCGCGGTCGGACATGTAGCCCTTCTTTATTTTAGTGCCGAACTCCCTTTGAACGAGCTGCACTTGTGCCTCATACTCGCGCCATTTTTTCTCAGGCGTATAGGCGTCTCTATTGGCCCAAAAGCCGTAGAAGAATTTTTGCATTTTCACCAAATCGCGGGAGGCGATTACATTTTCCGCCCACTGCCGCTCGGACACTGAAGAAATGGGGTAGAGGCTCTGAATGTATTCTTCGAGCACGGGCATGGAGTCGTAGGCTTCTACAAATGTTCCTTCGGACAGGGTCATTTCATCCACATTTTGGATGTTCATGCTTTGGTCCGGATTGTATCTTCTGAAAGCTACTTTTTGAACATTCAGCGTCTCGCCATCACGGTTTATGGCTTCAATGTTTAAGAAATAAGTGCCTGTGGGCAGGGCCTTCAGGTTGAATGTTTTGAAGAAGACAGCCACCTCGGTAGCACTTTTTTTCTCGAATTTGCTGTATTGATTGATGAACACGCCTTCACTGTTGGAAATGTAGTATTTCACGAGGTAGCCGGCGTCCGCGCCCAGCACGGTATTGGTGTTGTATAGTTCGGCGTAAAATGTCAACACATCTTCGGGGCCTCCAAAGTAGTGCTCGCCGTATGGTATTCTCGGAATCAGGTCGTAGCTGCCTTTGGTAAGCACACCGGGGCTTTGGCTTGTTTTGTAATTCTCTATGAGCTCAATGTCGGAGAATGCCACCACGTCTTTCGAGAAATTTATTTCAAAATCGAACGATCCTTTGGCCGGTATCTTCTCAACGCTGTTGGGGTCGGTAATTTCCAATTGAAGCGTATAGCTGCCTGAGGGAAGTGGAATTCGTTGCACATCCATAAAGTTCGGAATCAGGGAGTCTGCTTCGGTAATGACCTGGCTTTTCAATCGAAAGCGGTCGGCATAACTGATTGTTTCGTCCTGGCGGATGACCAGCGTAACTTCTACTTCAGACTGAAACTGCTCATCACCAATACTTACATACTGGACCGTATTGCCGACAATGGCCATGTATAGCTCAAGATA
>CAZBBV010000322.1:0-2584 GCA_964490025.1 uncultured Cryomorphaceae bacterium
TGTTTGAAAGCGCCGGGTGATAAATTATCCGCACGATATACACATTTGACGGAGCTTGTTCTTCATTCGCGATAAATACGCCGGTTGCAGCTATAATAGAACAAAGGAGTGCTTCAATACACACATTTAATTCCTTGCATATAAAGCGAAAAGCCCCGAATTGCTTCGGGGCTTTTTTCAATTCATTTCTAATCGATTAGTTGTTGAGCATTACCGGCATTACCAGCATCAGCACATCTTCGCCTTCTTCGGTTCCGTCGAGTGGTTTTAGCAAGCCGGCACGACGTGGGTCCGATAGCTCTAGGCTCACATTTTCGCTCTCCAGGTTGGTGAGCATTTCGAGCAAAAAACGGCTGTTGAAGCCAATGGCCATGTCCTGACCTTCGTATTGGCAATCGAGGCGCTCTTCGGCGCGGTTGCTGAAGTCGAGGTCTTCGGCGGTGATGTGCACTTCGTTTCCTGCTATGTTCAAGCGAATTTGGTGCGTGGTTTTGCTGGAGAAAATAGAAACGCGCTTCACCGAGTTAAGGAACGCTGAACGATTTACGGTCAATCGGTACGGGTTGTCCTTTGGAATAACGGCTTCATAGTTCGGGTATTTTCCATCAATCAATCGGCAAACGAGATCCACATTATCAAATCGGAAACGCGCATTGTTGCTGTTGTATTCAATGGTGATGTCGCCCGAAGCAGAAGGCAGAATCGCCTTTAGAAGGTTGAGTGGTTTTTTAGGCACAATAAACTCCGCCGTTTGGGTGGAGCTGGCATCACTGCGCATGTAGCGAACCAATTTGTGTGCGTCTGTAGCCACAAAGCGCAGTTCGCTGCTGCTAAACTGAAAAAATACGCCACTCATCACCGGGCGCAGGTCGTCGTTTCCGGTGGCAAAAATGGTTTTACTAATGGCTGTTTCCAGAATATCCGCCTTTAAAATCGCTTTGTTCGGATCGTCAATTTCTACCGAACGTGGATATTCGTCCGCATCCTCGAAGCTCAGGCTGTACTTTCCGTAATCAGAACTGATTTCCACTTTGTGTGCTGCGTCATCCAGGATAAAGGTGAGCGGCTGCTCCGGAAACGCTTTCAAAATATCGAGCAGCAAACGCGCAGGAATGGCGGCACTACCCTCTTCGCTGCTTTGCACTTCTAGTGAAGTGGTCATAGTGGTGTCCAGGTCGCTGGCCGTGATGGAAAGTTGGCCACTGTTCAAGCGGAAAAGGAAATTGTCCAGAATGGGAAGCGAATTGTTGGAGGCTATGGCTCCGCTAATGGTTTGTAATTGCTTCAATAAAGTAGAACTCGATACGATAAACTTCATTTCTTCTTATTTCTATTTAGTGTAATGTCTTGTTATTGAATACTCTACAAGGTATTTTCATATATTGAAAATCATTGTAAATCACGCAAATATAGCCCATTTGCGCCCAGCCTTTCTGCCGTTTTATCTACAGATTTTTAACAACCGAGGGGTCGGTTTCGAAATAGGAAATGGGTCGGGTGATTTTGTCGAAGACATAGAACTGGATGACCACAAAATTCTCGTTGTTGATCACGGCATACATACGGTCGCGATCGAATTCTTCCGGCCGACCGTCATTTTCGCTGTGGTCCACGCGGCCGTCTTTTCTGTACCCTTTGATGGTTGATACTTCGCCCGAACGCGTCGTTACCTTTATTTCAAAAACCGGAATAGAAGCAAGGATGCTGTCTCTTCTTTTCCACGCCGGATCGTTTTCTACCACCATGCCTTCATAGCGCAGGATTCTCCAATCTTCCAGATAGCCCCGCACGGCAGCACTATCAAAATCAATAGCAACACCACTTTTACTGAACACCTTGAAATCTTCTTTTCCGGAGCGCTCCATTACAAACGATTCCTCCGGATTGTAGGTGTAATTCATCTCCACCTTAACTATTTCATTGTCTTCGTGATCTACCACCAGTCTATCGCGCCACTGATAACCCTGCGTAAAGTAGCGCGTATTTAGAAAGCCATTGAAGCCTTCGATATGCACTACGTATGGGTCGGTAGCATTGTGAATCATCATGTAGGTGCCCATCAAATCGGGTGCATTGCCGCCTACATAAAATCGTTTGATTTCCTTGTCGCCATTGTACACTTGCACCTCCACACCATACACCGACAATTCTTTAATAACCCTTTCCTTAGCTGCTTCAGGCGTAAAATTGCGCATCTCCTGTCGGTAAAGGGTGGTGAGCAACACATTCATCACATCCGGGCGGGCGTTGTATTTTCCATCCACTTTCCATCTGCCGTCTATTTTGATCAGCTCCACCTGTGCAGGCGTTTTGTCTTTTATCACTATTCGAGTAACAGAGGCGGTATCCTTGATGGAGAAATCGCGCAAATCTTGACGCATCCCGCCCCCTTCTGAACTGATAAAGTAATAGGCCGTAACAATGAGTACGCCCACTATGGCGAGCAAGATTAAATTCTTTCTTTTCATTTTTCGATTGATAATTGGTTTGTCATTTCATCTGTTCGGATAACGACAAATAGCTCCTGAAAAACATGCAGAATCAGGAAATGATGTTTGGGGGTTTCGGTTGCAAGTATACTCAA
>CAZBBV010000323.1:0-2582 GCA_964490025.1 uncultured Cryomorphaceae bacterium
GTGCCAAAAATGCGCATGCCAGGCAATGCATTTAATCTATTGGTGGCATAGCGGAGAAGCTCTTGCTCTTGAGCGTCAATGGCCTCCCAGCCTATTTGCCGGAGGTAGTCAATGGCTGCGCCCATAGCCATCACTTCCGCAATGTTGGGCGTTCCCGCTTCAAACTTGTGTGGCAAATCGGCCCAGGTGCTGCCTTCCGTTTTAACTTCTTTGATCATTTCCCCTCCGCCCATAAATGGGGGCATGGCATTGAGCCATTTTTCCTTGCCGTATAGCACGCCCAGTCCGGTGGGGCCGCACATTTTGTGCGCACTGAAGGCGTAAAAGTCGGCATCCAATTCCTGCACATTGATGGGCATGTGGGCCACGGCCTGTGCGCCGTCCAATACCGCCACCGCGCCTACTGCGTGCGCCTTTTCGATCATCTCCTTCACGGGATGAATGGTGCCCAAGCTGTTGCTCACATGGTTGAAGGCAACGATACGCGGCTTCTCGTTCAAAAGTTCCGCAAATGCTTTTTGATCCAACTCCCCGGCCTCGTTCATGGGGATGAATTTGAGACGCAGATTCCTTCTTTCTGCCAGCATTTGCCAAGGCACAAAGTTGGAATGGTGTTCCAGTTGGCTTACCAAAATAAAATCGCCTTCATTCAGCAGCTGCCCAAAACTGTATGCTACCAGATTGATACTCTCCGTTGTACCGCGGGTAAAGATGACCTCATGCTCATGTGCGGCGCCAATAAATTCTTTCACTTTTCGGCGCACTTCTTCAAAGCGGTCGGTAGCCACCTGGCTCAGGTGGTGCACACCACGGTGCACATTGCTGTTGATGGTGCTGTAGTATTCCGTGATGGCGTCAATTACCACTTGTGGCTTTTGCGAAGTAGCTGCATTGTCCAGATACACCAAGGGTTTGCCGTACACTTCCCTCTTCAAAATGGGAAAGTCAGAGCGCACTTTGGTCATATCTATTGCCACTTTTTCCATCACAAATCGAAGTCGAGGCCAACGCCTAGTTTTTGGCCAATGATCTTGTTCAACCGCTTTTTCACTGCATCCACTTGCACCTCCTGCAGCACGTCGTGCTTGAAAGCGAACAGCAGCAAGGCAATGGCTTCTTTTTCCGGAATACCCCGCGAACGCAGATAGAACAAGGCTTCGTTGTCCAGTTGGCCCACGGTGCAGCCGTGGCTACACTTCACGTCGTCGGCATATATTTCCAGTTCGGGCTTGGTGTCTATGCTCGCGGTATCGCTTAGCAGTATGTTGTTGTTTTGCTGAAAGGCATTGGTTTTTTGCGCATGTGGGCGCACCATAATTTTTCCATTGAACACTCCTTTCGAATATTCGTCGAATATGCCTTTGTACAGTTCGTTGCTCTGGCAGTTGGGCGCCTGATGGTCCACAAAGGTGTGGTGGTCGGCAAATTGGTTCTTGCTCAGCAAGGTGATGCCCTTCATATTGGCCTCCGCATATTCTTCTTTCAGGAAGAACTGAAGATTGTTTCGCACAAATTTTCCGCCCAGGGTGCAGGTCACAAAGTTGGTATAGCTGTAGCGTTTTTGCTCCACGAAGGTGCTGTCGATCAGGCTGGCGTTGGCCTCGTCGTTTTGAATTTTGTACCAGTGCACCCGGGCATTCTCGCCTACATAAACTTCCGTCACCACATTGTTGAACACCTTGTGCTGCGACAAATTTTGATAACGCTCAATGATTTTCACTTCGGCATTTTTGCCCACCACCACCAAGTTGCGCGGCTGATACATCATGGCCTTACCCTGCTCTGATGAGAAATATACCAATTGGATGGGCTTATCAACCACCACATTGTCGGGAATGGTGATCATGCCGCCTTCGACCGAAAAAGCGGTGTTGAGCGCAGAAATGCTGTCGGCTCCGGATGCCAGGGTGTTGAAATGCCCTTTTGCAATCTCGGTGTCGTAGTCGAGCTCGTGACACAGGCAGCCCATCTTAAAGGCACCGGTACCGGTGTTCGAAAGCCACGAACTAAACACGCCGTCAATAAATACCAGCTGATAGCTGTCTATCTCATGGATGAGGAATTTCTTCACATCCTTGTATTCCAGGTGGTTTTCGTGAACAATTCGCGTGGAGTAATCCTCCTTGGTCAGTTCCACAAGGGAGGTGTATTTCCAGTTTTCTTCTTTGGTAGTAGGAAAGCCACGGCTCTCAAACTCATTAATGGCCTTTCGACGGATGTCGTGCACCAAGGTGTCGGTTTTCTCAGCGAGCTCATTTTCGAGCACCATAAAGGAAGACAATAATGTTTCTTTCAGTGACATATTTACCCCTTTAGATGGCTGCTTCTACTTCCTTCTTAATCCAATCATAGCCTTTGGCTTCCAGCTCATGCGCCAATTCTTTGGTACCCGATTTTACAATGCGGCCATTGAACAACACATGCACATAGTCAGGCACAATGTAGTTGAGAAGCCGTTGGTAGTGCGTGATGACGATAAAGGCGTTGTTGGCATTGCGCAGCTTGTTCACGCCATTCGCTACCACTTTCAGCGCGTCAATGTCCAGTCCGCTATCGGTTTCGTCGAGTATGGCCAACTTGGG
>CAZBBV010000324.1:0-2544 GCA_964490025.1 uncultured Cryomorphaceae bacterium
TTCAATACACGGTAAACACCAGCAATGGTTGTTCGGCCTCCGCCACACAAATGGTTACTGTGAATCCTGTTCCAACTGTGTTTATTCCCAACCAACCCGATTTGTGCAAGAATGCAGGGCCAACCTTAATTGTAGGTGCCACTCCAAGCAATGTGACCTACTCAGGGATGGGCGTCAACAATGGCATCATCAATCCGGCGCAGCTGGCCCCGGGGGTGCATCAAATTGTGGTTACACTCATTGCCCCCAGCGGCTGCGTGGCCACTGATACTGCAATAATAAATATCCTTCCTGCACCGGTGGTTAGCTTCAGCCCCATTGCGCCATTGTGCATCAACAGTGGTCCTTACACATTGAGCGGTGTTTCTCCGGCCGGTGGAACTTTTCAAGGTCCGGGCGTAAGCAACGGCGTATTTGATCCGCTAACAGCAGGCACCGGCATCCATACCTTAACCTACCAAGTGACCGCCGCCAATGGTTGTGTGGGCATAGCCACACAAACGGTAAGCGTGGTTTCAGCACCTTCTATTTACTTGAGCAGCATTCCGCCTGTTTGCCCCAATTCATCACCTTTTGTGCTCAATGGCGCCACTCCTCCGGGCGGTACTTTCTTCGGACCGGGGGTTACAAACAACGTCTTCGACCCACAGGCTGCGGGCTATGGTCAGCATCTCATTTACTACACCGTGATGAATCAAGGCGGTTGTGTGGATACCGCTACGCAAATAGTGAGCGTGTTAAATGTCCCTTTTATCAATTTTCCTCCTCTAGGAGAAAGATGCATCAATGCCGGACCCACCTTTATCACGCTAGGCTCGCCCACGGGCGGCACCTACTTCGGTCCCGGGGTTAGCAATGGGCAGTTTAATCCCTTAACGGCTGGGCTTGGCACCCACACCATTGGCTACACCTACTCCAACAGTCAAGGATGTTTGGATACCGCCTACAGCAGCATCACTGTTATTCCTTTTCCTCAGGTAAGCTTCACGGCGCCTGCGCCTATTTGTAGCAATGCCGGTCCTGTGCAAATGAGTGGTGGATCTCCGACAGGTGGAAACTATTCAGGCCCCGGCATAGTGAACAATGTCCTAAACCCGGCCGCTGCGGGACAAGGCTACCACAACATCACCTACACCTACACCGATAGTGCCGGATGTACCAGTAGCACCACAGCCCTTGTTCAAGTAGTAACTCCGGCCATTGTGATGCTCAATCAGCTGCAACCCATTTGTGTAAACGCCAGCCCAATTGCCTTGTATGGAGGCTTGCCTACAGGCGGAACGTATATCGGTGCCGGTGTATCGAACAACACTTTCGACCCGGCTGCAGCGGGCGTGGGTCAGCACCTGATAGGCTACACCGTGGTGGACGCCATGGGATGCCAGGATACGGCTTGGAATTACATCTCTGTAATGAACTTTACAGCGGTCATTTTCAGTACGCCGAGCGATTTGTGTATTGACGACGCCCCTGCCATAATCACCAGTGGGGTGCCTGCAGGCGGCAACTACAGTGGTCCGGGCATGATTGGCATGTATTTTTTCCCAACCCTGGCCGGAATCGGCACGCATGTGCTCACCTATACTTTTAACAATGCCTCCGGCTGCAGTTATTCCGACACCACCACCATTACCGTTCATGGATTGCCAAGCGTGAGTTTCACCGGGCCATTGCCCACACTTTGCGAAAACGATTCCGGCTTCGCGCTCTTTGGCGGAAGTCCTGTGGGTGGCTATTATTCCGGAAAAGGGGTTAGCAACAATTTCTTTGATCCATCTGATGCGCGAGAAGGCTACCACGTACTGAAATATACCTACACCGACGGCAATGGCTGTGTGAACCACGACACCACCCTGATTCAGGTGTACATGTCGCCTCCCGTTCCGCTCATTTCAACCTTCAACAATTACTTGATTTGCAATTGGGGATTTTACCAATATCAATGGTATTTGGATGGTGTGGCCATTCCCGGAGCGAATGCACAAAACTATGTGATGACCCAAGGTGGGGTGTACAGTGTGATGATTACAAATCAGTTTGGTTGCAGCAACATCTCCGGCAATTATCCCCTAAGCCCGATAGGCGTGGATGAGCAAGAAGAAAGTGAAATAGTGGTGTATCCAAACCCGAGCAATGGCGAATTTGTAGTGCGTATGGGCAACGGAAAGGGAGGAAAGCTTATCTTGACCAACCTTTTGGGCCAAAGCCTTTTGGAAATGAATTTAGAAAACGGCACTACGGAATACACCATACGCTATCCTGAGCACACAGCTTCGGGAATGTATTTGCTCCACCTTATCACGGAAGACAGAAAGACAACGAGAAAACTCATTCTCGAGCGCTGATGAAAGTGGGAGTGCGCCACCATATCAACCGACAGTTCAGCTGGTTCGGGCTATTTTTAGCCCTGTTTTTTTTCCATTCGGCCCGTGGGCAATTGGTTATTCACTCCAGCGATAGTCTGCTTTGCGGCGCACCCGGAAGTAGCGTCAATGTATGGGTAACTTTCCCTGGTCAGGGTAGTGGCACATATACCTACAATTG
>CAZBBV010000325.1:0-2535 GCA_964490025.1 uncultured Cryomorphaceae bacterium
TTCCCCGACTTACGACTAAAAATTTACGACTTAAGACTGAGCCGCACGCCCCGCTCAATCGCATGAGATTAATCGTTCCCTTCTTTTCCAGCACCTTAGCATTATAGCCTTTGGCTTTCACCACTGCGAAATAAGTGCCGTCTGGACTATCTCCGCCATTCCGAGTTCGACTCGGAATCCGCTGAGGCGCAGGCGTAGAATTAGATAATCCAGATGCTTAATAAGCTTGAACTTATATAGGTAAGGATGTGGAAATCAATTGTCGGAAAAGGCAGCAATCCCTTGTATCCCGAAGCACGCTTCCGAAAGTTTAGCTTTGAACAGCATCTTTCTCTTAACTCATCCTCTTCAAATTAAACCATTCAATCTTCTTTCTGTCTATTCGAAAGCTCAAGTAACAAACTATAAGATGGGAAGGAACAAACTTATTGTTAGAATTTCAGTAATACTCGTGGTAGTTGGCATTATTTCCTGCAACAAGAATGAAAAGCCAGTTGTTGAAGATCTCTTGAACCTGCCTGAAACCCCATTTGACTACGCCAGTCTCCTTTTACCAAATCATTTTACAACCAATGTACCCGGACAACCCTTACCAACTTCAATAAATGGAACAGACAATACGCCGGCGGACAACCCAATTACTAATGAGGGCGCTACACTAGGCAGGGTACTATTTTACGATAAGAAACTAAGTGCCAATGGAACAATCTCTTGCGCTTCGTGTCACAAACAAGAACGTGGCTTTTCGGATGATGCCATACTGAGTATTGGTTTCGACGGTGGCACCACCGGTCGTCATTCCATGACCTTGATAAACTCGCGATTCTACCAGCGGGGACGCTTCTTTTGGGACGAGCGCGCAGCAACATTGGAAGAACAAGTGCTAATGCCATTCCAGGATCCGGTAGAAATGGGAATGACTTTGGAAGAAGTAGTGGCTGCTGTCGAAGAACAGGACTTTTATCCGGAGTTGTTTGAAAAAGCATTTGGCACTACGGAAATTACCCCGGAAAGAATTTCGAAAGCACTGGCCCAATTTGTACGAAGCATTGTGAGCTACTCGAGCAAATACGACGAAGGCCGGGCGCTGTCAAGCTCCCCGGGAGCCAATTTTCCAAACTTTACCGCCGAGGAAAATCTGGGTAAAAACCTCTTCTTTCAAACCATTCCGAATGGCGGAGGTGCGTGTTTTGGTTGTCATACCACGGAGGCCTTTATCAGTGCCAATCCGGGTCCGCAGAACAATGGGCTCGATCTGGCATCCACCACAGATATTGGCGCCGGAGCAGTATTCCCAAATCCCATTTTTATTGGCCGATTTAAAACCACCAGCCTTCGGAATATCGAACTTACTGCGCCATACATGCATGACGGGCGATTTTCGACATTAGAGGAAGTGGTTGAGCATTACAATAGCGGCATCCAAGCACACCCCACGCTCTCTCCGGCTTTAACGGACCTGAATGGAGACCCTGTTCAATTAAATTTTACTGAAGCAGAAAAGGCCGCATTGGTCGCTTTTCTGAAAACACTTACGGATAACAGTGTTGCCAACGAAGAAAAATGGAGCAACCCTTTCAAATAACAAATCAAAATGCTCCTATTTGAAATGGGGCTTCCTAGGTTCACTTGAAACATAGGGGTAGAGGGTAAAGCTTAGGCGTTAAAAGTGCCGTCAGTTGTCAGTAGTCGGCTGGCAAGCATTGGCTGCCACCCTCGTGCTCCTGCATTTTCCACCACCTGACGAAGTGTAATTTCCTAAAATAGATTAGGTTTGAAATAGGATTGGCCTGACGCCAGTCAGACATATAAGTAAGTTAGGCGTAAATCTATCCGACCCGACAAAATAGACATGGACACTGTAAATAAAATTATAACAGACAGAATTGAAAGTCGCAAAATTGACAAGGCCAAAAGGATAATGTTGTTTTGCGGAATAGGGCTAATACTAATTTCGGTCATTAAGTTTTTGACAGCGACATCAAGTCAAATAACGGGTTTAGGATGGTGGTTTGACACTTTATTGTTAGCTGCTTTACCAGTGTATTTTTTGCTTAAAAATCAAAAACAACTCACTAATCGTTCTGGACAATTCATTGAGTGGACAACAGAAACAATTGTATTTAAACTGAAAAATGAAACTTTACCAAAGACAATTCAACGAAACCTAGTTGACTCTGTCAATATTCATTTTGACACTATCGAAGTAATTGACAAGACCAACCAAAAATTTCTACTTGACATTTCTGACTTTGATAAATACGAAGACAGATTGAAAATTAAAGACAATTTTGAAAAGGAAAAGAACTACGCCTAACAGCAGTAACCGTTGTACAACCACCTTTTTCGGAGGTCATTTTTCTTTTTAGGGTTTCGTTTCGGGTATTTTTCAACTAAAATCTTAGCGGGGCTATTTTTCCGAGCAAAATGTTGTGGTGCTTTTCATAGCTTCTCAGTGGCTTTGGTCGGCTCAATATGACGCTTTCAAAATTTGAGGCCAAAAATACCTTCCCCTTCGGAAAAATTAGTAGTTTT
>CAZBBV010000326.1:0-2523 GCA_964490025.1 uncultured Cryomorphaceae bacterium
GACAAACTGGCCAATTTGGGTATGCGATTTTCGAATTTTTATGTGATGCCAAATTGTTCACCCACGCGTTCATCATTGCTTTCGGGCAACGACAACCATGTGGCAGGCTTGGGCATTATGTCGGAGATGGATTATCCCGCCCTGCACGAGCAAAATTTGCCCGGATATTCGGGAGCGCTCAGCAAGCAGGTAGTCACCATTCCGGAATTGCTACGCGGAAACAACTACCACACCTATATGGTAGGTAAATGGCATTTGGGCGAAGAAGAAGGTCAAGATCCATACGACCGTGGCTTCGAAGAAACCTTCATATTGGGGACAGGAGGCGGAAGTCACTACAATGATCGAAAGCCTTTGGCGCCACCTCAGCATATGGCCTATACCCGAAACGGAATTGAAGTAGATCTACCATCAGACTTTTATTCCACACGCGATTATACCGATTCGCTTATTGGCTTTATCGACAAAAACAAGTCGGATGGCAAGCCCTTCTTTGGCTACTTGTCGTACACCGCCGTCCACGATCCTTTGCATGCACCTAAGGATTACATTGACAAATTCAAAGGTAAATTCGATTTTGGCTGGGACTCGCTCTACACCTTGCGCTTGAATAATTTGAAAGCCCTAGGCATTGTTGGAGACGACATAAATCCATGGAAGAACCCATCCATTCCCGAATGGAACAGCATTCCTGAAGACATTAGAAAAATGTATGCCCGCGATATGGAAGTGTACGCAGCCAGTATAGAATATATGGACATGTGCATAGGTCGAGTGTTTGACTACCTGAAACGAGAAGGGCTTTACGACAACACGCTCATCATTTTCATGTCCGATAATGGAGCCAATGGTGCATTGGCTGAGACTTATCCGGGGAACGAAGACGGAGCGTTTCTAAATTCTTTCAACAATGCGTTGGACAATAGAGGCCTTCCCGGATCATACGTCGTACAAGGTCCGGGATGGGCACAGGCCTCTTCGGCGCCCTTTCGTTTCTTTAAGTTGTTTACCAGCGAAGGTGGAATAAAAGCGCCATTGATTATAAAAACACCCGGCAACATGGGCGGAGCTGGGCAATGGAGCAAGTCTTTGGTGCATGTTACCGACCTTATGCCAACATTGCTGGAGCTCACCAATACTCCGTATCCGGAAGAATTTAATGGACAAAAAATTCATCCACTTATAGGTTATTCCATCAACTCTATTTTAACAGGCGACACAGGAACCTTCCATCCCGATCGAGGCATTGGCTATGAAATGTTTGAAATGAAAGCCTACATACAAGGAAAGTGGAAGATACTGCGCTTGCCCCAACCCATGGGAACCGGCGATTGGGAATTGTTCGATCTGGAAAAGGACCCCGGCGAAACGACAGACCTTTCGGCTAGCAATCAGGAACAAAAACAGAACATGATTAAAGCATGGGAAGAATATGCCCTGAATAATGATATCTATGATCATCAAGGCCATTACGATTCTCTTTATAGAAACAGCTTTAAGTAAAGGATGAAAAAATCACTATTGTAAAACCTTACCTTACATAGCCGTCGATCCTCATTCCCTTACCTTTACCGCCTGTTTTAACGCACTATGAAATCACGCCAACAAGAAGACTTTTTCAAGCTGCAGGCGCAAACCACGCCTTATTGTCAATGTAATTTGTAAGCTTGCAGTTATGTCGGAAAAGAACCTATATATCATTGCAGGCTGCAACGGAGCAGGAAAAACCACTGCCTCATTCACTATCCTTCCGGATATAGTTTTTTGTAAGGAATTCGTGAATGCCGACGAGATAGCCAAAGGGCTTTCTCCTTTTCAGCCTGAAAAAGTTGCTTTCGAAGCAGGTAGAATCATGCTTCAGCGAATAAATGATCTATTAAAAAGTAATTTGAGCTTTGCATTTGAAACGACATTGGCCACAATGAGTTACAAGAGCAAAGTGCTAAAAGCCAAAAAACAAGGCTACACCGTTACTTTGATTTTCTTTTGGCTACAGAATGTAGAATTGGCCAAGGAAAGGGTGAAATCGAGAGTTCAAGATGGCGGACACAACATTGAAGAATCGGTAATTGAAAGAAGGTACTACAAGGGAATCAAGAATCTGTTTAACCTATATTTGCCGATAGTTGATGGTGCGCTCATATTTGACAATTCATCAGGAAAGCATCATTTAATTGCAGAAAAGAACTTCGACGGACAACTGGTGTTGTTGAATGAAAGTAAGTTTGAAGAACTAAAAAGTAAAGTATGACAACTAGAGAGGAACAAATTGAACTTAGGAACAACATACTCCGTGGGCTTGAATTGGCTTATGAAAGACTATTAGAGTTCAAGAAGCAAAAGAATTCTGATTTAGTAGTTCTCAGAGACAACAAAATTGTCCGCATAAAGCCTGAGTAAAAATTCATTTAGGGAATTTCCTAACTGTAATGTCCCTATTCGTAGAGACGAGGCGAAAAGCACTTCCCCATTCCCTTACCTTTACCGCCTGTTTTAACGCACTATGAAATCACGCCAACAAGA
>CAZBBV010000327.1:0-2500 GCA_964490025.1 uncultured Cryomorphaceae bacterium
GTGGGGCATCCTTCGAATGGTCGTATTGTGGATTAATTATTTGGGAATTGATAAACCAAAACCAATAAAAGCGACCCAAGGAAAATCGGTCGCTATTTTTACTACCAGTTCACCCGGCGAACCGCTCTCCATGTTCGAAAAAACCCTGGAAGCCTGTGCGAAAATCACTTACCCGCACACCACTTATCTACTGGACGACACGCGCGATCCACGATTCAAAGAAGTAGCCGAAAGGCATGGCGCAATGTGGCTCGAACTGGTAGGAATTCCGGGGGCAAAAGCCGGAAAAATAAATGCCGCATTGAGCAAAACCTCTGAAGACTTCATATTGGTGCTCGATCCCGACCACATTCCTTTTCCCAATTTTCTGGAAGAAGTACTCGGCTTTTTCGAAGATGAAAAAGTTGGCTTTGTGCAGGTTTGTCAAGCCTACTACAATCAGTATCGCTCCTTCACTTCCGACGGCGCCGCCCAGCAGACTTATGGATTCTACGGCCCTACACAAATGGGCATGCACGGCTTCAACTGCGCGGTGGCCATTGGTGCCAATTGCACCTTTCGTAGAAAAGCGCTTGAAAGCATTGGCGGACACGGAATCGGGCTCGCCGAAGACTTGGTGACCTCCATACGCATACATGCCAAGGGTTGGAAATCCATCTACCATCCTGTGGTGCTTAGTCGCGGTTTGGTGCCCGAAGATTTGGGCTCGTTTTGCAAGCAACAACTGAAATGGGCGCGCGGAGTGTACGAAGTGCTTTTTGAAGAGCTGCCCAGGCTGTGGCGAGGTCTCAGTTTTTGGCAAAGGCTGTCCTACTTTACCATTGGCACTTATTACGGAAACGGCCTGGTGGTGTTCTTATTCACGCTTATTCCGTTCGTTTTTCTATGGTTTGGCATGCTGCCGGCCAATATGGATTTCGGGCAATTTATCACTCGGTGGACGCCCATTGCTTTCACAGGCATTGCTATATACTTATTTGTGCAGCGCTGGATGTGCCACCCGGAAATGGAACGCGGACTTCACCTAAAAGGCATGTTGCTCAAATTTGCCTGCTGGCCGGTTTTCTTCTGGGGATTTGTGCTGGCCCTTTTGAACAAAAAAATACCCTACATACCCACTGCCAAGCAAGCAGTGAGTGGCTTCACCCCTTTTATTCGCCCTTTGATTTACCAACAAGTATTGTTTTTGGCAACCATCATTTTCATTGTGATTCAGCGCCGCTATCTCACCCACGAGGCGGCTATCGCACTTTCAGGAGGATTCATTTGGGCTATGGTGGCCTTTGCTTCTATCGCCTTCCTTATGTCGTTGGGTGGATTGTATGCCGCATGGAAATCGAAGAGCATAAGTTCAGAAGAACCGTGGAAAGAAATAGAACTGAACAACAGCCAAAAAAAATAAAAACATGCAATCGAAATTTGTGAGAATTCTAAGTTTTCTGGCGGCCATTGCACTGGGATGTATTTTCTTTTTGGCCATTAGTTTTTTAGGCAAAAAAAGTGACGGCCCCATCAGTACACTTTTGCTTCGTTTGGAAAAAAATGTGCACCACATAGAGCAACAGGTAATTGGCGTAAAAAAGTTGCGCAGCGAAAATTTAAAATGGTTTGATGAGAATAGGAATGATCCGAACAAGCTGAAGCAACCGAATAAAATGCTGCTGGGCGCCTACGACGACAATACCATGGAGACCTACGAACCCGTGATGGCCCTCGAAGATAGCTTGAACACGAAGTTGCCCATCATACATTTTTACACCGCGTGGGGCAGCAAGCGCGAACAAGTTTTTCCTTTCTTGAGGGCCCAAGCCATCTACGATTTGGGTTCCATTCCATTGATTACCTGGGAGCCTTGGCTCAACGACTTCGATCCTGCTGTTTTCCCTTTTGTGATAGATAAAGAAAACCCCAATGTGGGTGGTATGGCCGCCATTGCCGCAGGACAATTTGATGTATACATAGATCAATGGGCTACGTCTGCTGCTAAATTTGGGCATCCGTTTTTCTTGCGCTGGGCCCACGAGATGAATGACCCCTACCGCTATCCATGGGGGCCGCAAAACAACAGTCCGGAGGAATTCATTGCCGCATGGAAGCATATTAAAAAGCGCTTTGAAAAAGCCGGAGCCACCAATGCCATTTTCGTATGGTCGCCACATCCGGCCTATGCCGAATTTGAGGCGTTTTATCCAGGAAGTGAAATGGTGGATTGGCTAGGTGTAACTACCATAAACTATGGCACAGTGGCCAGTTGGAGCCGCTGGTGGAGCTTTCAGGATATCTATAAAAATGCACACGAAAACTTGAAACTAATGGGGAAACCAATTATGCTCACCGAATTCAGTTCACTGGCCGTGGGTGGCAACAGAGCGCAGTGGTTCAAGGACGCCCTAGATTCATTACCATTGGTTTATCCGGAAGTAAAATCGGTAGTATTCTTTCATGTGCACAGTGATGTCACTACCTCATACAAGGCGTTGGATTGGTCATTCCGAACCGA
>CAZBBV010000328.1:0-1032 GCA_964490025.1 uncultured Cryomorphaceae bacterium
ATGGTGGCGCTTAATTGTTTTTCCCTTCTTCATGCCTTACCCTTTTCTTTCCGGATAAGGCACAACATCCGTTTCACCCGGTATGGTGGGGAAGTGCTGTGCCTTCCAGTCTTCGCGGGCTTGTTGGAGTCTTTCGCGGCGGCTGCTCACAAAGTTCCAGTCTATGTAGCGCTCTTCAGGGAAGGGCTCGCCGCCAAACAGATACACAGTGCTGCCGACTGCCATGGCAAAGCTGCAGAGCGTGCTGTCGCTCGCCACCAGCAGTTGGCGCGGCCCAAAGCGGTGGCCTTCGCTATGCACTGCGCCTTCGAGTATGTAAAGGGCGCTTTCTCCATACAGGCTATCGCCCAAAGTGATATGGGCTTCTTGCGTACTTTTTATCTCAATGAGATAGAGCGCACTATGCACCGGCACCGGCGATCGCTTTCCCAAAGCCTTGCCTGCTATGAGTTTGTAATGCACGCCGTCGCTTTCCCAAGCGGGGATGTCGCGGGCTTGGATATGGGCAAAGCCGGGTTCGCATTCTTCGAGTTCGGCAGGCAGGGCCACCCATATTTGAAGGCCATGCATGCTCTTTTCGCTGTGGCGCAGGCGTTCGGGGGTGCGTTCGCTGTGTACCACGCCTTTTCCGGCGGTCATCCAGTTTACGGCGCCGGGTTCTATTTCCATGGCGGTGCCCAGGCTGTCGCGGTGCATCACGGCGCCTTCAAAGAGGTAGGTAAGGGTGGAGAGGCCTATGTGCGGGTGCGGGCCCACATCCAGGTTTTGGTTGTCGTTGAGGCGCACAGGGCCCATGTGGTCGATAAACACAAAAGGACCAACGGAGCGCTTTTGGCGAAAGGGCAGCAGGCGGCCTACCAGGAATCCGCCGATATCGGCTGCGCGCTCTTCGATAATGAGGGAGATGTTTGACATTTTATCAGTTTAAAGCTTAAAACTAAAAACTAAAAGTGAGACTATTATCAATGTTCCTCATAGTTTTTGCTTTAAAGTCTTGATGCTGTCTACAAGGATTCTAATCAATTCTGTGCA
>CAZBBV010000328.1:1042-2483 GCA_964490025.1 uncultured Cryomorphaceae bacterium
GATGTTTGACATGACAGTGAAAAATTAATAGTGAATAGTGAATAGTGGGGTTTGAGGATTTTCATGATGGGTTGGATCTTGAAGTATTAATAGATGCTACTAGCATTTTTATCAATTCAGTACAGTTTGCTGATAGCATTAGGAATTTTTCTTTTTCGAGGGAATCGGTATCGTGAAGTAGGCTTAACCAATAATGGGTTTCATTCGCTTCTTTTAAGGAAATAGTGAGCTTGTGGATAAAGTCTGCGCGGCTTTGTCCGTATTCAGCTTCAGAAATTAGAACTCCAATGGCGGTGCCAGAGCGCAATATTTGCTTACTAAGAACATATTCTTTTCGCTCATTTTGAATGAATTGGACCATTTTGACGATTTCTATTGCAAAGTCATAACTCTTATCTCTTAAAATAGACTTTCCCATTTTTAACTATCCGTTTTAAACTATTCACTATTCACTGAAACGAACCACATCTCCTCTTCCCCTTTTTTGTTACATAGTACATCTCAATCTCACCCTTGCCCTTCGCTTCAATTTTACCTCTGGATTCAAAAGTGAAATCAGATTCGTCTTTTAAAAGTTCATAGGTAGCCTGGCTAATATTCACCTTACCTGTTGTACCGTTCGATTCCATTCTTGAAGCCGTATTCACGGTATCGCCTGCCGACGATAAATGTCGGCATCCCTACATCAGCCACGGGCTGATCGTAGGGACCAAATGTCTTTCAAATCAAGATTGTGATACATAGTACATTTTCATTTTACCTTTTCCTTTTACCTCGATTTCTTCACGCTCCTCAAATTGAAAATCGTTGTCAGATTTTAATAACGCATAGGTATCGCTACTGACATTCACTTTGCCTATTGTACCGTTCGATTCCATTCTTGAAGCCGTATTCACGGTATCGCCTGCCGACGATAAATGTCGGCATCCCTACATCAGCCACGGGCTGATCGTAGGGACCAAATGTCTTTCAAATCAAGATTGTGATACATAGTACATTTTCATTTTACCTTTTCCTTTTACCTCGATTTCTTCACGCTCCTCAAATTGAAAATTAATCTCAGATTTTAATAGCTCATAGGTATCGCTGCTGACATTCACCTTACCTGTTGTACCGTTCGATTCCATTCTTGAAGCCGTATTAACGGTATCGCCCCATATATCATATTGGAATTTTTTTACCCCTACAATGCCCGCCACCACGGGTCCGGTGTGGATGCCCACGCGCATCTCGAAGGCGGGTTTTCCGGCGCTTTGGTTTTCGCTTTTTCGTTTTGAGATGAAGGCTTGCATTTCGAGTGCAGCGCGCACGGTGTTTTTCACGGAATCGTCAGTAGGGACGGGCAGCCCGCCAGCGGCCATGTAGGCATCTCCAATGGTTTTTATTTTTTCAATGTGGTATTTGGCCATGATGCCGTCGAAGGCTTCGAAGCAGGAATTGA
>CAZBBV010000329.1:0-2461 GCA_964490025.1 uncultured Cryomorphaceae bacterium
GGTCGGCCCAGTCTTTCAAGAACACAAAATCGGGCTGGATGAGCGCCGCAGGGTGTTTCTTGTTTTCGCCTATCACCATGATTTGCTCAATGAAGCGGCTCTCTTTGAAGCTGTTCTCCATGATCTGCGGGGTGATGTACTTGCCGCCGGAGGTTTTGAATATTTCCTTCTTTCGGTCGGTAATTTTCAGGAACTCGCCCTCCACCATGGTGCCTATGTCGCCAGTGTGGAACCAGCCGTCTTTGATCACGTCGGCGGTGAGGTCGGGGCGCTTGTAGTAGCCCATCATCACATTGGGTCCTTTGATCAGTATCTCGCCATCTTCGGCTATTTTCACTTGCACATGGCTGATGGGCCTGCCCACGCAGCCTATGCGCACATCCTCCAGATTCGGACCGTTCACACTCACCACGGGCGAGGTTTCGGTGAGTCCGTAGCCTTCCAGTACTTTAATGCCTGCACCGAGGAATATGCGCGCCAGTCGCGGGTTGAGCGCCGCACTGCCGGAGGCAATGGCCTTGACCTCTCCGCCCAGGGCTTCCATCCATTTGGAGAAAATGAGCTTGCGGGCAATTTTTAATTTGAAATGGTAATAGCTGCTTTTGTGCTGCACGTCGTATTCTTTGGCCAGCTCCACCGCCCAGAAGAATAGCATTTTCTTCACGCCGGTGAGGGCTGCGCCTTTTTCCATAATGCGGCCATACACTTTCTCGAGCAGTCGCGGCACGGCGCTGAACACCTCGGGCTTCACCTCGCGGATGTTGTCGCCAATGGTTTCCATGCTCTCGGCGTAGTAGATGCTCACACCCGTGTAGGCATATAGGTAGATGAGCATGCGCTCGTAGATGTGGCACAGCGGCAAAAAGCTCACAGCACGCGCATATTCGTTCACCGGCAGGCGCTCGCGGCTGGCCAGGGCATTGCTCACAATGTTGTTGTGCGAAAGCATCACACCCTTGGGCTGACCCGTGGTGCCGGAAGTGTAGATGAGGGTGGCCAGGTCTTCGGGTTTCACCGCGTCGCTAAGCTTTCTAACCTCTTCCGGGTTTCCGCCATGACCTTGATTGAGCACATCCGACCAATGGTCGGCGCCGGCCACGCGTTCGTAAGTGAATATTTCCTCAAGCGACGGAATCTGCGCCTTGATGCCCTTCACTTTGTTGTACAATTCCTCATCCGACACAAAGCAGAGCCGCACGCCTGCATCATTGAAAATGAAGACATAATCTTCGGCACTGGCCGTGGGATACACCGGCACGTTGATGCCGCCAATCTGCTGAATGGCCAGGTCGGTGATGTTCCATTCCGTGCGGTTGTTGCTGATCATGGCAATGCGGTCGCCCGGCTTGATGCCCATTTTCAGCAATCCCAGGCTCAGTTGTGTGGCCTGATCGACAAACGACTTGGAGGATGTTTTCACCCATTGCCCCTTTACTTTCGAGGCCAGAGCATCTTCTTTGGGAAAATGTTCGAGTTGGTAATAAGCGAAATCGAACAAACGCGAGGGAGTATTTCCTTTCATGACAGGTAGTAGGTTTTAGTTTCTATTGTACACACATTCACCATTTATATAGGTTCTGAGCACTTTTGCCTTCAAGATGTCTTGCTCGGCACAGCCCAAAAGATCCGTATCGAAAATAACAAAGTCGGCTAGCTTTCCTAGTTCCAGGCTTCCTTTTTCTTTTTCTTCAAATTGGGCATAGGCGGCGTCCCAGGTCATGCCTTTGAGCGCCGTTTTTCTGTCCAATGCTTCTTCGGGACGGAAGCCGCCTTCGGGCCAGCCACCAGCATCTTTGCGCACCACCGCTGCATAGAAGGTGTTGAGTGGGTCAATGCCCTCAATAGGAAAGTCGGTGCCGAGCGGGATGATGCCCAATTGCTCGTAGAGCGTTCGGTAGGCATAGGCTTCGTGGATGCGCTCAGGCCCGAGGCGCTCTTCGGCCCAGTACATATCCGAAGTGGCGTGTGTGGGTTGCACACTGGGCAGGATGTTGTATTCGCGGAAAAAATGAAAATCGGCCTCATGAACCACCTGCGCATGCTCTATGCGCCAGCGGCGGTCGTTGTTGGGGCCCAAAGCGGCAGCATACATGCCAAGCACGAGTCGGTTGGCGCTATCACCAATGGCGTGGGTGCATAGCTGAAAAGGCGAATTGGCCAGTACTTTAATCACCGAATCCATGTAGGCGGGGGTGCTGAGCAGCAAGCCATAGTGCCCGGGGCGGTCGGAATAAGGATGAATGAGGCAGGCGCCGCGCGAGCCCAGCGCGCCGTCGCTGTACATTTTGAACGATTGTACGGTTAGGCGCTCGTCTTTGTAAGGGCCTTTTTCCAGATACAGGTTCAGGTTGCGGTCGCTCATGGCCACCATGGCGTTCACACGCATCTTCATGCGGCCTTCTTGCTGCAAAGCGCCTATGATGGCAATGGTGTCGGGCTCAAGACCCGCGTCGCAAATGGA
>CAZBBV010000330.1:0-2436 GCA_964490025.1 uncultured Cryomorphaceae bacterium
TCTCTTCGTAGCTTACTGATTTTAAGTAAACTATCTCAACCTTGTCAATCGAGTCATTGTCCATAGTGCTGTTTCTCTTTCTGTTTTTACTTTTTAATTCTGTGTTCTACCGGGCATTTCCCCTTGCGCATAAAACTAGCCCTTTTCCCGAGAGCAAGCGATCGCAATAGGTATTACCTTCGGAAAATGCTGTGTTTATGGGTGAAAGTATCGACCTAAGACGCTTGCTGACACTCGAGACGCTACATGTCTTTTTCTATTGACCTTGTGATGGGCTGATCAGAAAAACCTGTAAGCCTGTGGCCAACTGAAAATCCATTCGCAACGAGTTAGTTGGAATAAAGCCTCGTCCTATAGTTGTAATAGATAACTAGATATTTTGTGCCACCCTCAGAAAAAAAGAAAAACACCTCGCCTGTTGAGCACTTAAAGGCCGCTCCGGTATATCCTTCAACCTGATAGTTGTAGTCGCTATCTGTTATGTAGCACGAAGGGCCGAAGGGCGTTGTCATGTCGTTGTTTCCATATACGTAGCCAATAATTTCCTGTCCATTGCTATAAAAAAGCTGAGGGGAACTCAGCTCTTGCCATCCGCTTTGGTTGTCATTTATATAGAAAAACTCGGCCCAGCCACTGGCTTTGGCCAACTTTGGGTCTGTGTTTTTTGGTAAGGCGCTTTCATTCACTATTGGCTTGCCGGCTTTGACCATGGTCTCTAGCTCTACGGCGAAATTTTCCGGAAAGGATATTCCTTCCAGGCTGTCCTGCGGAAAAGCATTGGCTACTTGCATTATTGCTACGTCCATTTTCGACAGCGTATTCGAGGCAATAGCAGCATGGAATACGAAAACAAGCAGAGATGTGGCAAGGAGGATTTGTTTCTTCATACAGGCATTGATTTGTTTGGCTAAAACTAGGACGATTTTTCTAATGAATATTACGCTTGTGGCCGTAATTTTCCATGGTTGAATTTCGGGCAGTGATGAGAGATATCGGCAATGTCAAAGCAGGTATGAGCAGCCTTTCTTTTCTGTTTTGTCATTGTTTAATCGTCGTCATCTTGATTCGTTTCGTAATTGTCGGGCGAGGGAATATTATTCGTGCCTCTTATTTCGGTATGTCGTATCTCACCACCGCTAACGCCTGTTCTAACCCCAAAAAACAAAACTACTAGCGCAAATATTAGCGTTGCTATGCAAAGAATATTAGAAATTCCCTTGTTCTTAAAGCTTGCCCAAAAACCTATTAAAGAAAGTCCGCCCAATAGGTAGCTTAAAATTGAAAATATTTCCGCTTCCTCTTCGTGCGTTTCAATGTAGCTTTCGCTCACGCCGGCAATTTTTTCCACCACATCTTCAGCTCCTTCGCCACTATTCATGGCTGCTATGGAAGTCAATGCAGAGATTGAGAAAATTAAATAGGCCGTTCGTTTTACAGCTTCAGATTTAAAGATCAATCCTACAATTAGTACAATTATCGGAAAATGATTTACTACCAAATGAAAATGTACTGAGTCCATGGTTGATTTATTAAAGTTAAATGCTAACACCAAAAATGTAGCCTACAACTGCAGACAGTCCCATAGCGATTGTACCCCAAATGACTATCCTGACTATGGCTTTTTTTATGTTAGAGCCGCCTGTTTTTGCAGAGAAAGCGCCGAGTAAAACTAGAGAAACGGTGGTAACGCCATACAGGACATATGTCATGTTTTGAATGGGTGCAAAAATGGCCACGAGTAGCGGTAAAAGACCTCCACTTAAGAATGCTGCGCTGGATGCGAATGCGGCCTGAAAGGGCTTAGCCTGACTAATCTCATTAATGCCTAACTCATCTCGTATATGCGAGCTTAAGGCATCTGACTCTGTCAGCTCTTTTGCCACAAGCATAGCGGTTTCTTTTTTTAGTCCGCGTTTTTCATAGATCTGCGCCAAAACCTGTTGCTCATTTTCCGGAGATAAAGCCAGCTCTATTTTCTCTCTTTCTATGTCGGCTTCTTCAATATCTGTTTGTGAACTAACAGAAACATATTCTCCTGCGGCCATTGATAGGGCACCTGCTACTAGTCCGGCAACAGTGGCAAGCAATATTGGCTCTCTGGAAGTGCTTGCTGCTGCAATGCCAATGGCAAGGCTGGATATGGAAATAATTCCATCATTTGCGCCCAACACCGCCGCCCTCAGCCAATTGCTTCGGTGTATGAAATGACTGTCTAAATAATTGTCTATGGTTACCATGTGCTTGTTCTTCTTCCATGTCTATAATACAGCGGACATGGATTCGCTAATAGCTTGCTTAAGCCTATGAAATTACAGCTTTGTACTCTATGGATTACCTATAGCACCAAATGAAAAGTAAAGCCATTGCTTGTTATGCATAATGGGCTCGAATCTGTTTGCAACATTGGTTTTAATGAAAAAAGAAAACCGCCAATAA
>CAZBBV010000331.1:0-2435 GCA_964490025.1 uncultured Cryomorphaceae bacterium
GCGCTGGCATGTGATCGCGGTGGGCAGTCGCAGCTTCCAGATCAAGTTGTTGCGCAGGCAGTTCAATCTTCCTTCCACCATTTTCGACGCCAGGCCGGAGGGTGACAAAATTGTGCTCATAGGTCGTGGATTTGGCCACGGCGTGGGATTCAGTCAGGAGGGCGCTATGGTAATGGCGCAACAAGGCTTCTCTTACCAACGCATCATTGATTTTTATTACACAGGCGTCACCATTAGCCGCTTGCCGGAAATGTAATTTCTAGCCAATTCAAGTTTTTTTATTTCAAAGGACTATCTGAATCAATAGATTACAGATATTAGGCATAAGAAAACCAACTGAAGCCCATGCCTAAGTTTCCTTTTCTGAGCCTCAAGTTGTTCGGCATGGTGCTGCTCGGATTGGGCTTGTTTCAGCTATCCGAAAGCTTGATTGAGCCGCGCCATAGCCTATTGTTTCTGTCGCTTGCCGCCTTGCTGCTCTTGCTTCCCGGCTTCTTTCCTTCTCTCAGAAAAAGCTATCAGCAAGTGAGCGCCTTTTCCATTCTTGCTTTCGTGTGCGTGGTTTGGATTTTTTATTCCTTCTGCCAGTTGCACAAAGGCATTCACAATCCTTCGTATTTCAAAAGCGAGCAAAGCAGCGACACGCTTATGGTGTGGCTGAACGAATACCCGATCAAGAAGCGCAAGAGCTACAAGATAAATGCCCATGTGTACGCCAAAAAGCGAATGGGCGAGTGGCAGCACGCCAGCGGCAAGGTGATGCTCTATTTCGAAATGGATTCCGCGCAGGCGGCCCAATTGAAATACGGCGACATGATGGTGCTGCACGCCGCTTTTGCAGAGATAGATGAACCGAAGAATCCCAATCAGTTCGACTTTAAGCGCTATTGCCGCATTCAGAACATTTTCCATCAGGCCTATGTGCCTCGGCAAAACTGGAAACTGCTCGACGAAAACATGGGAAACGGGCTGAAAAGCTTTGCGCTCGGCCTCAGGCACCATTGGCTCGATAAGTTGCGGGAAAGCGGATTCCGTGAGAAGGAATTTGCAGTGGCAGGCGCCCTTTTGCTCGGCTATAAAGATGAGATTGACAAAGAAACCCTAAGGGCCTATTCCAGTGCCGGAGCCATGCACGTGTTGGCCATTAGCGGCTTGCATGTGGGCATTATCTTTCTGATGTTCAACACCATTTTCAAGTTTCTTTTGGCTTTGCCTCGCGGTAAAATCATTCGAAGCGTGGTGGTGCTGTCGCTCATTTGGCTCTATGCCTTGGTGGCAGGTTTTTCTCCATCTGTGGTGCGCGCTTCAGTGATGTTTTCGGCCGTTGCGTTGGCGCAGGCCGCGAATCGCAAAACGAACATCTACAACACACTGCTCATCAGTGCTGTGGTGCTCATCACTTTCGACCCGCAAATCATTTTTCAAGTGGGTTTCCAGCTTTCGTATGCGGCTGTGTTGGGCATAGTGTCTGTGCAGCCTGCACTGGACAAGCTACTGAAGCCCAAAACCAAGCTGGGCAAAGCCATTTGGGGCATCATCACCGTGAGCATTGCCGCGCAATTAGCCACTTTCCCTTTCGGGCTCTATTATTTTCATCAGTTCCCGAATCTGTTCATTCTCTCCAATTTGTTGGTGATCCCGCTGGTCACGCTCATCTTGTATTTAGGCGTGCCCTTGCTGCTGCTCAGCATGGTGTTCAGCCTGCCCACCTGGCTTTTTGCCATCCTCTCCGGCCTCATTCATTGGATGAACCGAGGGGTGAGTTGGATAGAGTCGCTGCCCAACTCGCTGCTCTACGGACTGCATATTGAAGACTGGCAATTGTGGTTGCTTATGGCAGGCATTGCTTTGGGAGTAGTAGCATTAAAGGTGAAAAGTAGAAATGTGTTTGCGGCATCTTTTGCACTGCTTTTTGGCGTGCAAATGGGTGGGCTGATGCGCTACTGGGAAAGCCAAAACCGCCGGGAGATTGTGTTGTACAACACCACCGGCGCCCTTGCTATGGACCTAACGGTGGGCCGGGAAAATGTTTTCCTCTATTCGAACGCACTGGCCGAAGACGAGGCGCAGATGCTCTTCACGGTGAAGCACAACTGGTGGGCGCGCAACATTTTCGATTCGCAGTTGATTGCCGTAGATGAACTTGGACAAGTACAAGAATCGCACTGGAAAGTGGCGAAGAATAGAGTTCAATTAGGTGAAATCAGCCTGGCCTTAGGTATGGACGATTATCACAACTCCGACTGGCTGCTGCTACACGAAATGTTCGGTAAGGTGGACATTGACCAATTAAAAACGCAGCAACCAAAGGGCATTATTCTCCACACCGGACTGCGAAGGAAATGGAAGGAGCAGGTGTACGAAGCATTGGCTGAGGCGCAAGTACCCATCCTCGATTTGGAAAAGGGATATGTGGTGCTGAGGAGTGAGTAGTG
>CAZBBV010000332.1:0-2431 GCA_964490025.1 uncultured Cryomorphaceae bacterium
TCTCGGGATAGTTTTTATGACTCTAATCGGTATATCTTGCTCAACTGCTGCTTGTTCAATTTTCCCTAGTACGCGATATACATATTCGGTAATTACTGGATTCTCAACCATTGTGTCATTGCAAACAACATAGATATCTCGCTTTACTACTCCAGTAAATTCTTTAATCTGCGAAATGGCATTCCATACAAGCTGTAACATTACAGTAGAATCCTTTCCTCCGCTAAACCCAATTATCCATGGCCGGTTAGTTTCGTCGGCATAGAGGTATTGATCAATAATTTCATCCGTCAAACTCTGTATAAGACTTTTCATTCCTTTCTTCGTGGCAATTAGATAAGCAACCGTTACAAAGATATTTTTCTGAGCATATGAAGCATCTATTTTATTCTACCGCAATTACTTTCTACTATCTAATTGGGTGAAATTGTGAGCTCTGACGAATAGTGAATCTAGTAGAGGGCTAGAGAATAGAGATACAAGTGAATAGCCGCTTCTAAGGTCTAAGTGTCTAAAAAGCGGATATAAAAGAAACTCAATATGAATCCTGACCATTTCAAATTGTCCACCATTTTGGTGGACAAATTCTACCTCTGAGGTTTAGACTTTACCTGTACGCACTTGGAATTCTCAAAGGAAAGTCACAAAAAAAACCCTCTGCCTTGGGCAGAGGGTTTCTTCTTTTATTCCGGTTGGAGGACGAAGCTTTCCATAAACTTCGTGGTGTAGTTTCCTTTCAGGAAGTCTTCGTTTTGGAAGAGCTGCCTATGGAAAGGAATGGTGGTTTTGATGCCTTCTATCACAAACTCGTCCAGCGCGCGCTTCATCTTCGAGATGGCCTCCTCGCGCGTTTGCGCCACGGTGATGAGCTTGGCAATCATGCTATCGTAATGCGGCGGAATGGTGTATCCGGCATATACGTGCGTATCAATGCGCACGCCGTGTCCGCCGGGGGCGTGGTAGTTGGTAATTTTTCCCGGCGAAGGGCGGAAGTCGTTGTACGGATCCTCCGCATTGATGCGGCATTCAATGGCGCACAATTCGGGTTCGTAGTTCTTCCCTGAAATGGGGATGCCTGCAGCTACTTTGATCTGCTCCTGAATTAGGTCGTACATGATCACCTCTTCGGTAATGGGGTGCTCCACCTGTATGCGGGTGTTCATCTCCATAAAGTAGAAGTTGCGGTGCTTGTCCACCAAAAATTCTACGGTTCCTGCGCCTTCGTATTTCACGGCTTCGGCGGCCTTTATGGCTGCGCGGCCCATTTTCTTGCGCAAGGCGTCGGTCATAAATGGCGAAGGGGTTTCTTCTACCAATTTCTGGTGGCGGCGCTGTATGCTGCAATCTCTTTCGCTGAGGTGGCATGCCTTTCCGCGGCTGTCGCCCACTATCTGTATTTCAATGTGGCGCGGCTCTTCAATGTATTTTTCGAGGTACATGCCGTCGTTGCCAAAGGCAGCTCCCGCCTCCTGGCGTGCGCTATCCCAAGCTTTTTCAAGGTCTTCTTCTTTCCACACCACACGCATTCCGCGTCCACCACCGCCGGCGGTGGCCTTCAGTATCACGGGGTATTTTATTTTTTTGGCAATGTCTTTTGCTTCCGCAACATCTTTTAGCAGGCCGTCGGAACCGGGGATGATAGGCACGCCCGATTTCTTCATGGTTTCCTTGGCGTTGCTCTTGTCGCCCATGGCTTCTATCTGCTCAGGGGTGGCGCCTATGAACTTGATGCCATGCTCGCCACAGATGCGGCTAAACTTGGCATTCTCGCTCAAAAAGCCATAACCCGGATGGATGGCATCTGCATTGGTTATTTCGGCAGCCGCTATCAGGTTGGGAATGCTTAGGTAGCTCTTGGCGCTGGGGGCCGGGCCAATGCACACAGCCTCGTCGGCAAAGCGCACGTGCAGGCTTTCGCGGTCGGCAGTGCTGTACACGGCCACCGTTTTGATACCCATTTCTTTACAAGTGCGAATGATGCGCAAGGCAATTTCGCCCCTATTGGCAATAAGGATTTTCTTGAACATGAGCTTTGTTTTTTAAGAGATTAAGCAGGATCAATCAGGAATAGCGGCTGATCGTATTCTACAGGCGTGCTGTCTTCTACCAACATCTTCACCACCGTTCCGCTTATCTCGCTTTCTATTTCGTTGAAAAGCTTCATGGCTTCAATGATGCACACCACCTGGCCCACTTTCACACTATTTCCTACACTCAGGAAATTGGGTTTATCGGGGCCGGGACGGCGGTAGAAGGTGCCGATCATAGGGCTTTTGATGGTGATTAATCTCGACTCGTCGCTTGCGCTTTCGGCAGCAGGAGCGGCTGCAGGTGCTGCTGCTACAGGTGCTGCTGCAGGAGCAGGTGCGGCAACAGGTGCAGGTGCGGGAACCATGTAAGTGGCTTGCGCTTCGCCTTCCTGTCCGGAGGT
>CAZBBV010000333.1:0-2426 GCA_964490025.1 uncultured Cryomorphaceae bacterium
CACCTACCGCATTACCATAATGGTGGACAGTGTAGCCGATTATGCCGCCGACTACGCCCGAATACTCAACGACATTGACAAAAGCCTTTCTACCTATCAAAGCAATTCGCTCATAAGCCGTATGAATGCAGGCGAAACAGGCCTTCTGCTCGACGAGCACTTCATTCGCGTGATGAAAGGTGCTTATGCGAGTCACCGCGAAACAGAAGGCGCATTCGATCCCACCCTTTCTCCATTAATAGAATATTGGGGCTTTGGTAAAACCGAATTTGGCGCGCTGGATAGCAGCAAAGTGGATAGTCTGCTGCGCTATGTGGGGCTGGGCAGTGTGCAGCTGGACAGTGCCGCTCGTACGTTGAAAATGCCAAAAGGCTTCGCATTGAATTTTAACGCCAGTGCACAAGGATACAGCGTAGATGTGCTCTCGGAGTTTTTGCTTTCGAAAGGCGTAAATGACTTTATGGTGGAAGTGGGCGGCGAATTGCGCACCCATGGCCAAGGTCAGCAAGGTCCATGGCGCATAGGCATTGACAAACCCGACGAGCGCCGAACAGGAGAGGAGCACCAAGCGATACTGAGCCTCGAAAATGCCGCCGTGGCCACCAGTGGCAACTACCGTAAGTTTTCGGTGGATAGCATTTCCGGTGAGCGCTTTGTGCACACTCTCGATCCGAAAACCGGTTATCCTGTAAAGCACAAGCTGGTTAGCGCTACGGTGATAAGTGAAAGCTGCATGATGGCCGACGCTATGGCCACCGCACTACTGGTGATGGGATTCGAGGAGGCGCGGCGCTTTCTCGAAAAGCAAAGCACATACGAAGCCTACCTCATTTACTTCGACGAAGAAGGTGCCCAGCGGGTGTACGCCACTCCTGGTTTTCAGCAATACATGCAATAGAAGGTTAGTTCACTCTTTTCGCTACAGTGTATATGTCCGTTCGCCTGTCGCTTAGGTTTCGCACGCTACCGAACATATTCAATTCTTTCAGCAACTCCAGGTCCACATCCACTATGAGGGTCATCTCGTTGTTGGGCGTGGCCTCTGCTTTTATTCCGTTTGATGGAAAAGCAAAATCGCATGGGGTAAAAACCACCGATTGGGCGTACTGAATGTCCATGTTGTGAACCTTTGGCAAGTTGCCCACACTGCCGGCTATGGCCACATAACACTCATTTTCTATGGCCCTGGCTTGCGAACAGTTTCTCACACGTGAATACCCATTCTGTGTATCGGTAAGGAATGGCACGAAAAGGATGTTCATGCCTTCGTCGGCCAGTATTCTGCTCAATTCAGGAAATTCGATATCGTAGCAAATGAGTATGCCGATCTTGCCACAATCGGTGTCGAAGGTTTTTAGCGAATTGCCGCCCTGCAATCCCCACACACGGGCCTCATCAGGTGTCACATGAATTTTTTCGTAGCGCTCAATGCCGCCGTCTCTTTTACACAAATAGCCCACATTGTACAATTTGTCATTCACCAGTTCAGGCATGCTGCCGGTTATGATGTTGATGTTGTAAGAAATGGCTAGCTCTGCAAATCGCTTCACTATTTCGTCCGTGTAATTGGCCAGTTTTCTCACCGCCTCCGGCTCCGAAAGGTGGTTGTAGTCGGCCATGAGCGGTGCGTGAAAAAATTCAGGAAACAAAGCAAAGTCAGACCTATAGCCGGAAACGGCATCTACAAAGAATTCGGCCTGTTGCATCAGCTCGTCCATGTCCTTATACAGGCGCATTTGCCATTGTATCAGTCCCAAGCGCACGATATTCTTGTTGCTCATCAGTTTTTTCGAAACCGGCTCGTAATACACATTGTCCCATTCCAGCAGCACAGCGTATTCCTGCGATTCCTTGTCGCCCTCCAGATAGCCCTTAATGACCCTTACCGGGTGAAAATCATTGGACATCTGGAAGTCGAGCACCGGATCGTGAATCTCTTTTCGGCGCACCTTGTCAATGTATTCGCGCGGCGTAAGTTTATCAGCATATTCGTGGTACTTAGGAATCCGCCCTCCAAAAAGTATCGACTTTAGGTTTAGTTTTTCGCATAAGTCTTTCCGATAGTCGTAGAGCCGTCTTCCGAGTCTTAGGCCGCGGTATTTGGGTCGGATAAAAACGTCTATTCCGTAAATTTTATCCCCTTTCGCACTGTGGGTGCTGAAAGTGTAATTGCCTGTAATCTCTTTGTAGGTGTGCTTTTCGTCAAATTTTGTTGAGTCGAAAATGATGGACAAAGCGCATCCCGCAATTTCATTGTTGATCATGATGGCCACCTGCCCTTCAGGAAACTTTTCGTTCAGTGCGGTGATATGTTCTTCTCTCCAATAGGCCGATTGCATACCCGAATACGATTCCTGCATCACCCGTTTTATCTCTTCGTAGCTTACTGATTTTAAGTAAACTATCTCAACCTTGTCAATCGAGTC
>CAZBBV010000334.1:0-2425 GCA_964490025.1 uncultured Cryomorphaceae bacterium
CCACGCGGCGGTGCTGATGCTTTGCGCATGGCCCATTTTCTTCCACAATTCTTCCGAAATATGGGGTGCAAAGGGCGAAAGCAACACCACAAGCGGCTCTATGATTTCGCGCTTGTTGCACTTGAGGTCTTGCAGCTCGTTCACACAAATCATAAAGGCGCTCACGCAGGTATTGAACGAGAACTGTTCAATATCGGAAGTGATTTTTCCTATGGTTTTGTGCAGGGTTTTTAGTTCGTCATTGCTGGCCTTTTCGTCCGAAAGCACGAAGTTTCCGTCGCGGTTGTGTGCCAGGCGCCACACTTTTTTCAGAAAATTGAATACCCCTGTGATGCCGTTGGTGTTCCAGGGCTTGGCTTGCTCCAGCGGCCCGAGAAACATTTCATACAAACGAAGCGTATCTGCTCCGTATTTGTCGCAGATGTCGTCCGGGTTTACTACGTTGTACCAGCGTTTCGACATTTTATCTACCTCGCTACCGCAGATGTATTTCCCATTTTCAAGAATGAACTCGGCATTCGCCAAATCCGGGCGCCAGTTTTTAAAGGCCTCCACATCAAGCACGTCATTTTCCACCATGTTCACATCTGCATGCAGTGCAACCGTGCTGTATTGTTCTTTCAGGCCATGCGATACAAAGGTGTTAGTCCCGTCAATACGGTAAGTTAACGCACTTGTGCCCAAGATCATCCCCTGATTAATAAGCTTTTTGAATGGCTCTTCGGTGCTTACAAGCCCCATGTCCTTCAGCAATTTGTGCCAAAAGCGTGCGTAAAGCAAATGTCCGGTGGCGTGTTCGCTTCCGCCAATGTAAAGGTCCACATTCTGCCAATAGCCCTCCGCCTTCTGCGAAACCGGCAACTCCTTGTTGGCCGGATCCATGTAGCGCAGATAGTACCAGCTGCTGCCCGCCCAGCCCGGCATGGTGGTGGTTTCCAGCGGATGGCCTTTGTAAGTGAAATCTTTTGCACGCGCCAGTGGCGGTTCGCCATCTTCGGTGGGAAGGTATTTGTCCACCTCCGGTAGGGTAAGTGGCAGGTCTTGATCGGGAATCAAATGCGGAATGTCGTCCATATAATAAATGGGAATGGGCTCGCCCCAGTAGCGCTGGCGCCCAAAAATGGCGTCGCGAAGGCGGAAGTTCACTTTGCCCGTACCTATTCCTTTTTCTTCCAGCTTTTCTATCACCTTTTTAATGGCTGCTTTCACGCTCATTCCGGTGATGAAGTCACTATTCACAATAGTTCCTTCCTTGCTTTCGAAGGCTTCCTGATCTACATTTCCGCCGGCCACCACCTCTTTGATGGGTAGTCCGAAATGCTTGGCAAAAGCCCAATCGCGGCTATCGTGCCCAGGAACGGCCATCACGGCGCCGGTGCCGTAGCCCGCCAGCACGTAGTCGCCTATCCAGATGGGGATGGCCTCGCCACTAAAGGGATGCAGGGCAAAGGCGCCTGTAAACTGTCCGCTTACATGCTTCACGTCGGCCATGCGGTCGCGCTCGCTGCGCTTGGCAGCCATTTCCTGATAGGCTTTCACCGCTTCGAGAAACTCGGGCGTGGTGATTTTCGAAACCAGCTCGTGCTCCGGTGCAAGGGTCATGAAGCTCACGCCCCACAGCGTATCGGGACGGGTGGTGAACACTTCAATTTCTGCTTCCTGATTTTGAATGGCAAAGCGAATGCTCGCGCCTTCGCTTCGGCCGATCCAGTTTCGCTGGCTTTCCTTGATGCTCTCGCTCCAATCTATGGTGTCCAAACCGTCCAGAAGTCGCTGGGCGTAGGCGGTGATGCGCATGCTCCATTGCATCATTTTCTTTTGCACCACCGGGTGTCCGCCGCGTTCCGACACGCCGTCTTTCACCTCGTCGTTGGCCAGCACCGTACCCAATGCGGGGCACCAGTTTACCATGCTCTCGCTGCGGTAGGCAAGGCGGTAGTTGAGCAGCACTTCGCTCTTTCTTTTTCCAGAAAAAGCCGCCCAATCGCGGGCAGTGAAAGCCATCACTTCGCCGCAAGCAGCGTGAAGGTTTTCTGTTCCGCTTTTATCAAAATGGGCAATGAGTTCATCAATATTTCGGGCGCGGTCGCTGCGGTGGTCGTACCAGGCATTGAACAAACGGCCAAATATGTATTGTGTCCAGCGATAGTAGTTGGGGCTGCTGGTGCGCACTTCGCGGTCCCAATCGAAGGAGAAGCCAATGCGGTCGAGCTGACGGCGGTAGCGGGCAATGTTCTCCTCAGTAGTAATGGCTGGATGTTGTCCGGTTTGTATGGCATATTGCTCGGCGGGAAGGCCGAAGGAGTCGTAGCCCATGGGGTGCAACACATTGAAGCCGCGGTTGCGCTTGTAGCGAGAGAAAATATCGGAAGCTATGTAGCCCAGCGGATGGCCCACATGCAGTCCCGCACCGGATGGATAGGGG
>CAZBBV010000335.1:0-2415 GCA_964490025.1 uncultured Cryomorphaceae bacterium
CAAGTCGGATCCCGGTAGCTTCTGAATCAATTCCTTCAGTTCCACAATTTTTTCGGAAGATTTGCCCTGTAGTCCCTGGCAAATGGCTTTTTGGAAATAGGCATAATCCGTTGCCGGTCCGCCTATTTGTATGGCCGATTCGTAGTAGCGCACAGCGGTAAAAAATCCGCGCGTGGCATAATAGCTGTCTGCCAAGCGCAGCCATCCGTCTTGCACCATGGCTTTCTCATCCGTTCCGGGATTGTCCACATAGCGCTTGAGGTAGGTAGCGCTTTTGTTAAAGTCTTTGTCTTGAAAATAGGCATAGCCCACGCCGTAGTTGCTGCGGTGGTATTCCGGCAGGTTTTTCGAAATTCCCATTCCTTGAAAAGTGAGGTAGTTTTCCACCGCTTCCTTAAACCTATTCTGCTGAAACTGTGCTTCGGCCTTCCAATAAATGGCTCTGGCCACCATGCTTTGGTCAATCTTTTGGGTCAGCGATTTGTCGAAATGGTCAATGGCCGGCTGCCACTGGCGGTTGTTGAATAGCTCAAGCCCGCGATACAACGCAATTTTCTGATAGGCCTGACGAAGACTCGGGTCGTCCAGCGGCAAGCGCTCCAACGACTTTAACGCCCGGTCGTAATCCTTGGTGGACATGTAGGCCTGAATGAGGTAGTTGCTCGCGTCGCGGAAATATTTCGAGTTGGGATAGTCCTCCAAAAACTTCTGCAGTTCACGCCCGGGATCGTTGTAGGGATTGCCCACTTCGTAGCTCAGTTTTGCATAATTGAACCTGGCCGATTCCGTAATTTCAGGATTAAATTTCAATGCCGCAGCGGAAGAAAACGCAGACAGCGCCTGCGGTTTCATGCCTTCCCTAAGGTAGCAATCGGCCAAATGGTAGTACGCATTTTGTGCCAGCGAGTCGCGGCTGTCCACTATTCGGTTGAAGGCGCCAATGGCATCTTGGTAGCGCTCCATTTTATAATAAGAGTAGCCCAGCTTATAGAAATCGGCCACTTTCATAGGCGCTTTTGAAGCGCGGTAATTCTCCAGATAGGTAGCTGCTTTGGCATAATCCTCTTGTTGATAGTATGCCTCGCCGATCATGCGCTCTATCTCTTCCTTGCGCTTGGGCTCGCCGCTCAACAACTTCTCTGAGACGGCAAAAAGCTCGTCGTATTTTTCCTGTTGGTAGTAAATCTGGGCAATGTAGTAAGGCACTATCGGCCCGTATTGCTCGTCGTTTTGCAAGGGAAGGAAATGCTTGAGCGCCGTTTCGTATTGTTTTTGTTCGTAGGCAATGTGGCCATAATAATACTTGGCGCCAGGGGCATAGCTGCTTTTAGTATCCTTCACCTGAATGAATTGTTCCTTGGCCTTGTCGTAGTTCTCCGTTTCGAAATAGCTATAGCCCAATTTGAAACGATATTCCAACTGTTGCTCTTTCGATAGTTGATTGGGCGTGATCAGCTCAAACCATTTCACTGCGTCGCGGTATTTCTTTCGGCTAAACATGTGGTTGGCCATCACATAGTGCAGCTCCAGGCGGCGCGGCGAGTGCGGGTGATTCTTGATAAACTCATCTACGCGTAGCTCGGCGTCGCGGTTGTAGAGTTCCAATGCGCAAATGGCCGCATAAAACTCAGCATTGATCAAAATCTCGCCTGAGGCGTCCTTTGCGTCATCCAGAACTTCAAGAAAAAGTTTCTGTGCCGCCACATACTGCTGTTTCTGGTACAGATCTCTCGCTTTCTCGTATTTGGCTTCCGGGTGGGTGTAGTGTTCCGTTTGCTGAGCCGTGCCCGAAAGCGCCCATACCAACGTAAACAATAGCCCAATTAGGCTCTTTTTCATGCTAAATTCTGGTTTGAGGTAAATGTATTGCAATAGCTGCGCCGAGGCTTTTGATTCGGAAGGCAATTATCAAACGGGCCGTGTTGATTAATATTTTCTTCATTCACTGCTCATGGCCCTACTGCCGACATTAGTTTTCTACTTTTGAGCACATTCCATTTTTCCAACCATGAGCACAGAATCCATCTTAAAAATCACGAATGCCGACATTTTCCAGCGCGAGGCACTTGTGCTAAAAAATGTGAACCTAGAAATTCGCAAAGGAGAGTTTGTGTACATCATTGGTAAAACCGGATCGGGAAAGAGTAGCCTTTTGCGCACCCTCTATGCCGATCTGCCGCTCACCTCCGGCGAAGGTGTGGTGGCAGGCTTTCACCTAAACTCCATTAAAACAAAAGAGATTCCTTACCTGCGCCGCAAGATTGGCATTGTGTTTCAAGATTTCCAACTGCTGCTCGACCGCAATGTGGGCGAAAACCTTCGATTTGTGATGACCGCTACCGGCTGGAATAACAAGGTGGAAATGGACAACCGCATTCAGGAACTGCTGAACAGTGTGGGCATGGGCGAAAAGGG
>CAZBBV010000336.1:0-2414 GCA_964490025.1 uncultured Cryomorphaceae bacterium
CTCTTATAGCCATTGCATTATTTTCAATGGCTTTCGCTCAAAGCGATCCTGCAGCTAAAAAACTGCTCGACGAGGTAAGCAAACAAACCAAATCATACACCAGTATAAAATTGGCATTTTCGTATTCTATAGAAAACAAGCAGCAAAACCTACCTACCAAAAAAGAAAAGGGCTCGCTAATTCTTAGCGGAAACAAATACAACATCTCGCTGATGGGCATCAACCAGATTTCCGACGGAGTGAATATTTGGAGAATTATGCCAGAAGATGAGGTGATTGAAACCTCAAAAGTGAGTGATGACGAAGAAGGTGGATCCAATCCGGCTGAACTATTAACCATGTACGAGAAAGGATTCCGTTTTCAAATGATTGGAAAAGGAAGCTTTGAAAGTAAAGCTGTGACCCAAATCAAGCTGATTCCGGAAAACCCGAAGAGCGCCTCTTTCACCCATATAGAAGTGGGTGTGGACGAAGCCAAAAAGCAGATTGTGTACGTGCGTGAGTTTGGCAAGAATGGCACGAACACTACCTACAGCATTACCACTTTCGAAACCAACTTGACCCTTGGGCCTAAAACATTCAAGGTGAGTCCGGCAGACTATCCCGGCTATGAGATCGTTGATGTAGGGTTCTAATAATCTCCATTTTCTTTGAACGTCATTTCCAAGTTCACCCTTCGGACCTTCATTGGCCCATTCCTGATCACCTTCGTGGTGATCTTGTTTTTGTTGCTCATGCAGTTTGTATGGAAATACGTAGACGACATGGTGGGCAAGGGTTTGGAATGGTACGTAATCGCTGAGCTTTTGCTTTACACCAGCGCGAGCTTGGTCCCATTGGCCCTTCCGTTGGCAGTTTTGCTTTCCGCCATTATGACCTACGGAAAAATGGGCGAACAATATGAGCTCATTGCGTTCAAGTCTTCAGGCATCAGCCTTTTGCGCATTATGCGACCATTGATCATTGTAAATGTTTTACTCGCCATCAGCGCTTTCTTTTTCTCCAACAATGTGATACCGGTGGCCAACCTCAAGTCGGGTTCGCTGCTATGGGACATCACCCGAAAAAAACCCGCATTTAACTTGAAGGAAGGCGTTTTTTACAACGGCATTGAGGGTTACAGCATAAAGGTGGCGAATAAGTATGGCGAGAATAACAACCAGTTGAAGGATGTATTGATTTACGACCATAGCGACTCACGCGGAAATACAAAGGTGATAAGAGCCAAACAAGGCGAAATGTCTGTAATGGAAGAAGAAAACTATTTGGTTTTCAAACTCTATGACGGCTATAGCTATGAAGAGCTAAGACCCAAGGACAAAAACGAAAACCTGCGCCAGCCGCATTTGAAGTTTCAATTTTCAGAGCAAATCATCTTATTCGACCTCTCCAACTTTAGCATGGCACGCACGGACGAGGTGCTGTTTAAGAACGACTACAGAATGATGAATATCGTTCAATTGGACAGAAACTCCGACAGCTTGCGATTGAGACTAGATACCGTGCTCACCACGTTTAGCGATCGCTTAACTACCAAATACACCTTTGTGTATCCCGACAGCATTACCAGTAGCCGATCAGCCGGATACCCTCTATTGGCCTCCTTCAATTCGGAAGCTCAAGAGAGGATTATCAGAATGGCGACAAACCTTGCCCGAAACTCAAAATCATACATCAACTCGCATGTGTCGGAGTTTCGTTGGAAAAGAGAATATATCGCAAGGCATGAAATGGAGAAATTCAAAAAGTTCACTCTTCCACTGGCTTGTGTTATTTTATTCTTCGTAGGGGCACCTTTGGGCGCCATTATCAGAAAAGGCGGAATGGGTATGCCCGTGATTGTAGCAGTTATGATTTTCATTGTGTATCACGTGCTCAATACCATGATGGAAAAACTTGGTCGCGACATGAGTATCAGCCCCTTTATGGCCATTTGGACAACCAGTCTTTTCTTTCTTCCACTCGGATTTTGGCTTACCTACAAATCCACCACCGATAGCACCTTATTCAACATTGACCTGTACCTTGAACCCTTTCGAAAGCTTTTTACAAAAAAGAATACATGAGGATTCTGCAAATAAGCCAAAAGCCTCCCTACCCCACTGTTGACGGCGGATGTGTGGCCATGGCAGACTTGGCGAAGTTGATAGCACAAAGTGGCAACAATATTTCCTTATTCACTTTGTTTAGCTCGAAGCATCCCTATGTAAGTGAGGCTTTTCCGGCAAACATTTATAGTGACATTTTCGCGCATCAAGTAAGTTCAGAACCCACCATTTTTAACGCTTTTGCTGCCCTTTTGAGCCAAAAGAACTACATAACCGATCGCTTTAGCAGCCAAAGCGCCGAGCGAGAATTAGAAGTGCTATTGAAGAAAGAGCATTTCGATCTAATCCTTTTGGAAAGCACCTTTT
>CAZBBV010000337.1:0-2409 GCA_964490025.1 uncultured Cryomorphaceae bacterium
ACTTACGTAGTGGCTGAAAGCTGTTGTTCCGGAAGGAATGTGCAGCAAACCGCGATTTACATCCACACTGTAGATGCGTTCTTCTATAGTTCCACTGTTATTGTATGTAGCATTGATATACACATAGTTCGATACAGGATCCACCATGATATTTCCCCAAAATCCCCAAGCCTCGGTGGCCAAAGGAACGTGAATGGGCAAGCTGGGCGTAAGATTCACTTTCGCAAATGTTTTGGTTATAGGATCAAAAGTAGCCAGCGCATACTCTGTTTCCCCGCCGCTCAGTGCGCGGTAAATCATGAAGATGTACTTACCATCCGAAAGGCGCATTTTTTCAATGTCGCTGTACATGGCGCTCCATGCGGTATACCATCCTGTTTCGGAAGCAAAGAGCTCTGCAGATACCTGTGAAAAAGTTTGGTTCGCTGCATTGTACTCTTCTACAGAATTATACGGAGTGCCGCCGTATATACCATATCCACCTAGGATATATGCATTACCATCAGCAGTGGGCAGCACCATTGGATAAGACCTTTCGAGCGTGGGTGCTCCTATGGTGACGAACTGAGATGTCGTGTTGCTGTACAATTCGGCGTTGCCTGTGTTGTACCAGTTGCCGAACACCAGAATGTCGCCATTGGCCAAGCGCGCGGCAGTACTGTTTGTGCGCCAAACAATCATGGTAGGTCCGTTGGTAAAAGTGGTATTCACCGGATCGAAAATGGTAGTAACCGCGCTTTGTCCTACGCCATATCCATTGTCACATCCACCCATAATGATGTAGTTGCCATTGGTCATCCTTACAAAAGAAGCCATGTCGTGCGGATTGGGCACATTGTATTGTGTCCACATATCGGTAGCGGGATCGTAAATTTCCGCAGTGGAGGTGATTAAGAAACCGGATGTGTGTCCGCCAATCACCAAAATTCTGCCGTCGTCCAGGTTAACTGTGGCATGGCCATAACGGGTTATGTTCATGTCGGCCAAACTTGGCATAACTGTAAACCCCTGTCCTAAAGCCGTTAGGACACCGAGAATCGCCGAAGCTAGGAGTGTAATTCGTGTTTTCATCACTACTTGAATTTATTACCCAAAGTTTCCGACACAGGGTAAAAAAAGGCAATGATAAAAGGCACGTAGGACTATGACTTTAATCAGGAATTTTGAAAAGTTTACACCTCCTTGAATACCTTTGAAGTGAAAAGAATAATTCTACAGATCACAAGGGAAAGAACGCGGGCCATTTTCTACTTTTATCTTCCTAAAAAACCCAAATTAAATTATGAAAACAATCACCAAGAAAAGCATTGCGACTTTAAGTGCCTTAATTCTATTCCTTATTTGCTTATTTCAGGCGTCGGCACAAAATCAAGAATTCAAAAACAAGTTGTTTTCTTTCAAAATCCATGACGATTTTAAGTATGAAATAATTGATGAATCAAAAGGCAAGAAAGCCTACATATCGGGATCTATTATTCTCGATTTTGATGTTAAGGAAAACCAACCCAATGCAGCCAAATATGCCGACAGCTACGAGTATCGACTGTTGGATAAATTTGATACCGAAAGAACCTACGACACCCTGGACGGCTGGCCGGTGATTGTCCTCAACGTAAATAATACCAGTGAATCCGGAACCTATAAGCAGCGTTATTTCATTTTTGATGACGGAAAGAGCAGCTATCTACTTTCCATTTCCGGATGGGGGCAGGATCAAAGAATTGTAGATAAAATGTTTGCCGTTACCCAAAATAGCTTTGCGTTTTCTACAAACAGAGAATTGCTGGGTTTCTACTATTTTGATGTGCCAAAATTCATGGTACTTGAGAAGTCCAGTAAGTTCATCTGGTCGGGATGTTATAACTTCAAGGAAAAAGCTATTAGCAACCAGATACGTTTTAATACCTACCCGGACGAAAGCATTGAAGACAACTTGAAGGAACAGCGAAAAATGTTGAAAAAAGACAAAGCCACCGACATAGTAGATGAATCTTTTGTGGCGAATGGCTTTACGGTTTATAAAATTGGCGGAACCAGAACGATAGAACTCAAAAAACCACACACCAAGGTGGAGCGAAAAATCCTCTATTACGTTGAAAATCCCAAGGGAGGCGTTTCGGCCTTTTGGTTCACCGGAGATGAACAGATAGGTAAAGCCATGGAATCGGGCATGGATCAGATGATGAAAACCATTGGTGTTCAATAGGTGAATTAGGCCGAGAACAATATGTTCTGAAAACTATTTTGTTCGAAAAGAGATCTCTTGCCGGGCGGAAGTGGCGTTTATGGATATTACTTTCACCCCATGAACTTCCTGCTCCCCTCGCCCATTGATGCTTTGAAAATGCCTTCCACCGGTGGCGCTTCTTTTTTCATCAAGCGCGACGAGCTGATACATCCCATCATTTC
>CAZBBV010000338.1:0-2387 GCA_964490025.1 uncultured Cryomorphaceae bacterium
TCAAACAGGACCCGCCATTCGTGGGGATGAAAAAACCATGAGGAAGCATTTGGATCTCCTGAATTCTGCAGAAAAAAAAGACCTTTACGAGCGCATCTCCAAAAGCATACAAGACCGACACCGTGAAAAACTATAAGGAAATCATGAACCACATCACCACCTTCGTTTTCGACGTGGATGGGGTGCTTACAGATGGTTCCATCATCATTACCACCGACGGGCAGCAACTGCGAAACATGAACATCAAAGACGGCTATGCGCTGCAACTGGCGGTGAAAAAAGGCTACACCGTGGCCATCATTTCCGGAGGAAACAACGAAGGTGTGCGCATGCGCCTTAATGGTTTGGGCATCCACAACATTTACCTGGGTGCTTCCGACAAGGTAGATGCCCTGAAAGACCTGATGTACAGCTACGGACTGAAAAGCGAAGAAATTCTATACATGGGCGACGACGTGCCCGACTATGAAGTGATGAGCATTTGCGGTATGGCCTCCTGCCCTGCTGATGCCGCCGAAGATATCAAGCGCATTTGCCACTACGTGTCGCCAATAAATGGCGGAAAAGGCTGTGTGCGCGACGTGATAGAACAAACCATGCGCGTGCAGAACAAATGGATGAACGGTCGCGAAGACCAAAAATGGTAACCAATATGATCGCTACGCTTCGACTCATCCGCTTTCCCAACCTACTGATTATGGCGCTCACACAGTTTTTGGTGCGCCATGCACTCATCTTGAACTACGACATACCGCACGCGTTGAACGACTTTCAGTTTGCGCTACTCGTGCTGGCCACCATTTGCATTGCCGGCGCGGGCTACGTGATCAACGACTATTTCGACGTGAAGGTGGACCTGATCAACCACGCAGAAGATGTGGTGGTGGGAAAAAGCATTTCGCGCACCCATGCCATCACACTGCATTTGGTGCTAACGAGCATTGGCGTTGGCTTAGGGGTGTATCTCGCTTATGCCGTAGGCATGCTCTCGCTATCTATTATTCAAATTGCTTCGGCAGGCTTGCTTTGGTTCTACAGCACCACCTACAAGCGCCAGTTTCTCATTGGAAATTTGGTGGTAGCATTCCTCACCGCCTTGGTCGTGTTGAGTGTGGGCATCTTCGAAATTGTGCCGGCCCTGAATGAAAATAGCTTCCAAAACATGAAGAATATTTTCTTCATCATTACAGGCTATGCCACCTTCGCTTTCCTAGGCACCTGGATTCGCGAAATTATCAAAGACATGATTCAGCTAAAAGGCGACACTGCACTAGGCTACAAGACTTTAGCCATCACTTGGGGCGACAGAAAAGCCAAGTCGTTTGCCCTGGCATTGATCCTGGTGTTGCTGTTGCTTATCCTCTATTTCACTTATGCTATTTTGGCGGAATATCCCTACCATTTGGTGTATGTCACACTCACCGTTATCCTGCCCACCATCTATCTATTGTATCAAGTTTCTGTGGCCAAAGTGAAGAAGGACTATTTGCGGGCCAACACCTTGATGAAGGTGGTGCTGCTATTTGGCGCTTTGAGTATGTTGGCTTTTCAACTCATAACCATGTGGGACTATGCCGCCACCGCGTAAGGAAATAAAGGTGGTGCTGGGCAGTGGCTCGCCGCGCCGAAAGGAATTGCTCAAAGCCATTTTTCCGGAATTCGAAATTCGGGTATCGAATGTAGACGAGCACTACCCCCACGAACTTCAGAGTGCTGATATCGCTACTTTTTTAAGCAAAGTGAAGTCGGAAAGCTTTACTAATCTGGAGGCCGACACCCTGCTCATCACCGCAGACACCATAGTGTGGCTGGAGGGCGAATGCATTGGCAAATCGGAGAATGAAAAGGAAGCCATTGCCATGTTGCAAAAGCTATCGGGCAAGATGCACGAGGTGTTCACAGGGGTCACGCTTCGACTGAACGAACAACAGCACACCTTTTCGGTGGCTACTAAGGTGTTTTTCAAAACCCTGACCACCGAAGAGATAAAGCGTTATGTGAAAGAACACCAACCCATGGACAAGGCCGGCGCCTATGGCATCCAAGACTGGATTGGCATGGTGGGCGTTTACCGTATCGAGGGCGATTTCTACAATGTGGTGGGGCTTCCTGTGAGTGCGCTCCAAATGGAAATCGAAAAATTACTCTCCAAAACTGACTTTTAGCACTTTTCGGGGTGACATTTGGCATTTTGCAGCGTAGGCAATAGCCGTAGGCTTGTATCGTAATTTCTAAAAGACAGAAATGATGTACAATCCAGCCGATAAAATCAACGACCTTCAATATTTTGGTGAATTTGGCGGTGTAAATCCGTCCATTTCGGACTCTTCCACCTATACCTTTTTATCAGCTAAAACCATGTTTGATACGTTTGAAGGAAATGCAGA
>CAZBBV010000339.1:0-2379 GCA_964490025.1 uncultured Cryomorphaceae bacterium
AACCCGACTTTAAGGTGGAATACCGTGGAAAAATTGCCGCCAAGAACAAAGGCGAGGTGGATATGTATTTTGTATTATAGTCCTACAAAATCCAGGTATGTATCTGAGTCTGCTGCGTCAAATTTTCAGATTCTCTATATGTAGCAAATCCTTTATTTCCAAAGGGTTTGCTTTTTCATTTCTTTTCTTGGCAGCGCATTCTTTAATCGCACAACAAGACAAAGTGGATAGCCTGAAAATATTATTCAGCAAAACACCAAACGATCTTGCTCAGGGCGATAGCACTTCACTAAAAACAGCATTCCGAATTTCATTGAGCTTTGCGGCCAGCTCCTCCGAATACTTCGAACTAAAAGAATTGATAGAAACCCAAAACAGCAGATTGGGTAAAGACATTTATTTCTCGTTTAGGTACAATTTGTTGTATGCCCTGGTGCGCAAAAAGGAATTTCCCATGGCCATTGCCGAAGGCAAGTTTCTGATTCAGGAGCTTGAAAAGGAAAATTCCACTTACTGCAATTTAGCTAAGTTGTCCTCATTGGCGCTGCTTCGCATTCCATATAGAAATAGCGATCAGATTTATGAAGGAATCGATTTTTTCCTGAAAAAAGCACATTACTACGAGGGCATTAATGACAGCGACATGGCAACCATAAGCTACTACAGCTTGCGGGCTTTGTTTCTCACCATAGGTCTGTCCGAAAAAGCACTGTATTACTCCGACAAGAGTGCTCAATATTTGAATGGTGAGAAAGTAATTGTTCCTCCGGTTCTTTTGGGTTCGACTTTAGAAAGATTGAGCATAGGCATTATTGGATTGATCAATAGAAGGGCGCTATCGGGTGTCATTTACAGCGAAAACAATCAGCCGGAAGTCGGCTTAAATCTACTTCATCAGGCCATTGAGCTTAGCGAAGCTTACAAGGATTCTATTTACATGCACGACAGGCCGTTTATTTTTATGGAAATGCTTCACTGCAGAATAAAGCTGGGGCTCGACAGCCTAGACTACTACTTGCAAAAATCAATAGAAGCCACTGTTGAAACCATATATGATCCGGAATATTATGAGCGTATTCTGCATTACAATTCCCTATACTTTCATCACCTCGGGCAATATGATTCTGCTGTCTATTACGGCGAAAAGGCGGTAATCATGTTCGATTCGCTGAACATGAACATAAACAGCTTTACCGGAGTGCTCAACCACCGTCATGTTTTGGCAAAATCGCTTATAGCTCAAGGAAAATACGATCGAGCTATTGAAGAATTGACCATTGAAAATGAAATTCTGGAGCGCAACCGTTTGCGAAAATATATACTGATGAATTATGGATTGCTGGCCGAGGCATATAAAGCCTCCGGAAAATTGAACGAAGCCTACCTAATTCTAGATAAATACATTCAGCTAAGCCGGGAGATAATAGAAGATGAAAACAAAAACCGCACAATCAGCTTTGAAATCGAGCAACAAATTGCCCGAAGCGAAAAAGCGCTTCTCAACCAAAAGATGGAAGCCCGTAAGAAACAAACCGGGCTGTACATCTCTTACTTGGTCATATTGATGTTGGGTGGATTTGCCACGTTGTTCTATCGAAACTATGTGCTCAAGAAAAAGGATGCGCGAATAATCTCGGCTGAAAGAGACCGTAGCGAGGCCCTTTTGCTCAACATTCTTCCCACAGATATAGCCCAAGAGCTAAAGGAAAAAGGCTACTCGGAAGCAAGGCTTTACAACCACGTTACGGTACTTTTTACCGACTTTGTAAACTTCACAGGCATTAGTGAAAAATTGAATCCAAAAGAATTGGTGGACGAAATACACCGCAATTTCACCGAATTCGACCGCATCATTGAAAAGCATGGCCTGGAGAAAATAAAAACCATTGGCGACGCTTACATGGCGGTGTGCGGACTTCCTTTGGAAATGGAAGACCACGCCCTAAGGGTGTTGAGCGCTGCAAAAGAGATTTGCGATTTTATGAAAAATGAAAGCGACATCTTTCAGATCAGAATTGGCGTGCACAGTGGCCCGGTGGTAGCGGGCATAGTTGGAGTGAAAAAATTCCAGTTCGACATATGGGGCGACACTGTGAACATGGCCGCGCGAATGGAACAAAACTCGACGGCCGGAAAAGTGAATGTATCGGGTGCCACATACGAGATAGCGAAAGGAGGATTCGAGTTTATCCACCGCGGAAAAATTGATACGAAAGGAAAAGGCCAGATCGAAATGTACTATCTGGTGTAGATAAATTTACCCATAAACTCTAAAAGGTCAATAAATATGCACGCAGGAAGACGATTTACCATCAAGGAAGTAATTCTTTGGACAAGGAAAGACATTTACGTTTTTCTAATTATTTCATCCATTCCCAC
>CAZBBV010000340.1:0-2375 GCA_964490025.1 uncultured Cryomorphaceae bacterium
TAGTTCATGGTAAGGCGGGCGCCGCAGGTTTCTTCAAAAATGTCGTTGATCATCTCCCGGTCGCGGAAGCCATAGAAAAAGGTAGTGAAAGCGCCTATGTCCATGCCAAACACGCCCCACCAAAGGCAGTGCGAGGAGATGCGCGTGAGCTCGTCCAAAATGGTGCGGATCACCTTTACGCGTTCGGGAATTTCGAGTTGCAGGGCATTCTCCACCGTGAGGCACACCGCCTCGTTGTTGATGTGCGCCGAGAGGTAGTCCATCCGGTCCGTGAGGTGCACAATCTGCTGGTAGCTGTCGCGCTCGCACATCTTTTCAATGGAGCGGTGTATGTAGCCCAGGTCGGGCTCTACTTTTTTGATTATTTCCCCATCAATGGTGAGCAGCAGACGCAAAACGCCGTGCGTGGCCGGGTGCTGCGGCCCCATGTTGATGAAGTACTCTTCCGATCTGATTTTGTTTTGTTCTACGAAAGTGTCCATGGGCCTACTTGATGATCATGTTTGCTTCGTCCACATAGTCTTTGCGCAGCGGATAGCCCACCCAATCTTCGGTCATGAAAAGCCTTTTCAGGTTGGGGTGGTTGTTGAAACGGATGCCGAAAAAGTCGAACACCTCGCGCTCGTGAAACTCGGCCGTGGCCCAGATGTCGCACACCGTGTCCAGGGTTGGATTTTCGCGGTCGGCAGTTTTGGTGCGCACCACCAGTATGTGTCGGTGCAAGGTCGATTCCAGATGGTAAATGACGCCCAGCTCAGGCTCCCAATCCACACCGGTGAGGCAAAACAAATAGTCGAAATGTGTGGCGGGGTCATTCTTCAATCGGAACATAAATGCATGCAGATGCTCGGGCAGCACGGAAACATTCAAATAGGCCGAACCCTCGGTGCTGAACTCCAATGCCGGCGCCCAGTCTTGTATCGTGTTTTGTATTTCTTCCTTGGTCATGGCTATATGCTTTTATTTTCCTTCGTCGAAACCATCAATGGGGTTCACCTTGCTTTTCAAGCTTTCGGTGCGAATTTTATCCTGCAGCATGAGCATACCTTGCAGCAAGGCCTCCGGGCGAGGCGGACAACCGGGCACATACACATCCACAGGAATGACATGATCGGCTCCTTTTACCACCGAATAGGTGTTGTAAAAAAACGGCCCGCCGGAAATGGCACAAGCGCCCATGGCAATCACATATTTGGGTTCGGCCATTTGGTCGTAGAGCCTGCGCAGCACAGGCGCCATCTTGTTCACTATGGTTCCTGCAATGATGATGAGGTCGGCCTGACGCGGCGAAGGACGCGCCACTTCGAAACCGAAGCGCGAGTAGTCGTGGCGCGAGGCGCCTGTTTGCATCATCTCAATGGCGCAGCAGCTGGTACCGAAATAGAGCGACCATAGGGAATTGGCTCTACCCCAATTGATAATCTGATCGAGCGAGGTAATGATGACATTCGCGCCATTCCCCGCCGGAATGACCTTTCCGGGAAAATCGGCAGGAACACTTGGTGCTCCTTGTGCTGCGTTGTTGTTTTCTAATCCCATTTCAGTGCGCCTTTTTTATGTGCATACAACAGACCCAAACCCAGAATGAACAGGAAAATGAATGCCTCCAGGAAGGCAATCCAGCCCACTTCGCCAAACACAACGGCCCAAGGGATGAGGAAAGCAATTTCCACATCAAAAACCAAAAAGAGAATGGCGAATAGATAATAACCCACTTTGAACTGCACCCAGGTAGGGCCTTGGGTGGTCATCCCACTTTCGTAGGGCTCTCTTTTCTGCAGGTTGTCGCTTTTGGGCGATACTAGGTTCGACAGGAAATTGGCTCCCGCCACCATCACTATGCCGGCGATAAGAAAGACTATGATTGCTTCTGAGCCCATGGGTTTTCAGGTTTAGTTAGGAAGCATGCTTCGAAGTTACTGAATCTGATACGTTTCGCCTGAGAAAAACAAGTCGTCCACTTTTCTGAACTTCGAATTGGCCTTCACTTGAGCGGTGAGTGCGTCTTCGCGCTCTTCGAGGGTCACGTCGTCATAGGCTCGTATGATGCCCGTTGCGAGTGGATATTCCAAGCGCACCAGCATTTGGTGCAAGGTCGGATCTTTCTCTTTGGCGTTGTGCACCAAAATATCGGCTTCGGTAATGCCATTTTCGCCAATGCGCACCACTTCCAGTTTCAGTCCGTTGAGCACCAGTCCTTTGTCGCGGTTTTTACCGAAAATCATGGGCTTGCCATGCTCCAGAAATAGCTGCTTGTCGTCCTTCACCTCTTTGTCGGTCACGCCGGTAAAGCATCCGTCGTTGAAGATTACGCAGTTCTGCAAAATCTCAATGAGCGTGGTGCCTTTGAACTTATGCGCCTCAATGAATATCTG
>CAZBBV010000341.1:0-2357 GCA_964490025.1 uncultured Cryomorphaceae bacterium
TGTTCCCGAAGGCGAAGTCCATCCCCAAATGTCATTCAAGCTCTGTTGGTAGCTAAGGCTTCCCAGAAGGTTAAGGCCGTAATTGGATTGGGTGAAGGCTTGTAGTGATAATAGAACTGCAACTAGTGCGAAGAATTTCTTCATAATTAAATAATGTATTAAAGTGCGCGAAAGGTAATGATTTACAGTTCTAAAGTGATCTGTCCCAAATCGTCTGTTTTTCCGATATCCTGACGCTCATCTGTCTCGTCCGGTTGGTTTATTTCTACTTCAAATTCTACCGTCGGTGCAGGTTCGGGAGCTGCGGTCTGTTCAATCTCTTTATTGAGCGAAATGGTATTGACTTTCTCTCGTGTTAGTTGATTGCCCTGGGCTTTCAGTCCCTTTACATCAATAAACTCTGATAGGTTAATAAGCTCATTGGGTGCGCGTTCCTTGCCAGGCTTCTTGGTAAATTCCACTTCAATGATGGCCTCGGCAGCAGTGCTCACCAGCTCGAGGCGGCTTCCTGGACTTTCAGAAATGAACTCTACCTTTTTGGTTTTGTCCACCATTTCCGGTAAGAAACGCTTCACATAGAATCGTTCCTTCTCCCCTTCCCAATACACAGCTGTGATGGCTCTGTTGGGATTGTACTTTTCAATATGAATCATTTCAGGATCGAAATGGGTGGTCACATCATAGCTCAATAGACGATAATAACCACCTTGAGATATTTCCAGAATGCGGTCGTCGCCGGCAAAAGAACCGAGCAAATCGCCACGGCCTTCGGTGTTTAGCTTTTGCACCGTATCGTCGTACCACACTTTTTGGGCACCCAGTGTGGACATCCCTTCTTCCTTCATCTCAATTTTCTTCACCGGAAACTTCGAAACCAAATTGCCTTTCGACGAGCGGTTCTTAATGGCAAGCTCAGAAAAATTAACAACGAAATGGAGCTTTTTAAGTCTCGGATTGGCCTTTAGATACACTGTCACCATTTCGGCTTCCCCATTCGGATTGGCTGAAAAATAAAGCACTTCGCTATTGGGTTTCCCTTGCGAAAGATGGTATTCCTTGTCGCGGGTGATGCCCGTAACACTGAAGCGTTTCATATAAGCTGCTCCTTTGGCGCCGTCGCGATACACCATATTATATACGGTGCGCTCGTCGTTCTTCTTCCACACATTGGCGTACAAAATTCCTTGTCCTACAAAAACCTTTTTGTCCACCTTAGTCACCTGCATGGTGCCATCTTCGCGGAAAATGATGATGTCGTCAATGTCGCTACAATCGCAAATGAATTCGTCTTTCTTCAGGCTGGTTCCGATAAAGCCCTCTTCGCGGTTGATGTATAGCTTTTCGTTGGCTATCGCCACCTTGGTAGCCACAATTTCATCAAATAGCCGAATTTCTGTTTTCCGTTCACGGCCTGCCTTATACTTGTCTTTCAGTCCTTTGAAATAGTCGACAGCATACTCCACCAAATGTGCTAAGTGGTGCTTGATGCCTGCAATCTTCTCTTCTAATGCCTCAATGTATTGCTTGGCCTTGTCCAGGTCAAATTTCGAAATGCGCTTAATGCGAATTTCCGTCAATCGAACGATATCTTCCTCCGTTACGGCCCTCTTTAAGTGAGCAATATGCGGTTTCAATCCTTCATCAATAGCCCGAATCACACCCTCCCAGGTTTCTTCTTCCTCTATGTCGCGGTAGATGCGCTTCTCGATAAAAATGCGCTCCAGGTTAGCAAAGTGCCATTGCTCTTCCAGTTCGTCAAGTTGAATTTCTAGCTCGCTTTTTAGCAGTGCCAATGTGTGTTCGGTAGAAAGCCTGAGCAACTCGCTAACACCGCAAAACAGTGGACTTTCGTCTGAAATAACGCAACAATTGGGCGAAATACTCACCTCGCAATCCGTAAAAGCATAGAGCGCATCAATGGTCTTATCGGGCGAAATGCCGGGCGCCAGATGCACATAGATGTCCACGTTTTCAGCCGTGTTGTCTTCTATCTTTTTGATTTTAATCTTCCCCTTGTCGTTGGCCTTTATGATGCTATCAATCAGGCTACCGGTGTTGGTGCCAAAAGGAATTTCGGTGATGCGAAGGGTGTTTTTATCCTCAACTAGAATGCTGGCCCGCACCTTAATTCTTCCTCCCCGCTCGCCGTCGTTGTAGTTGGTAAAATCGGCAATGCCTCCTGTAGGAAAATCGGGATATATCTTCACCTTTTTCCCTTTCAGAATGTCAATGCTTCCGTCTATGAGTTCTATAAAGTTGTGGGGCATGATCTTGGTGCTCAAGCCCACAGCAATCCCCTCAACACCTTGCGCTAGTAGCAATGGGAATTTTACCGGAAGAGTGATGGGCTCCTTTCC
>CAZBBV010000342.1:0-2350 GCA_964490025.1 uncultured Cryomorphaceae bacterium
TTCCGCCTTTATTGAAAAGAACCCAACACTTCAGATGCTTGCCCTTAGCTTCCTCATTCTCATTGGCTTTGTGCTAATCGCCGATTCCATTGATCAGGAAATTCCGAAAGGTTATATCTACTTTGCGGTGTTTTTCTCCTTGCTGGTGGAAGTACTCAACCTTCGACTGCGCAAAAAACTCAACAACCACTAAAACAAACCAGATATGTATAAAGAAGGAATGCTGAAGGCAGATGCACTAAAGGGAAAGAAATACATTGTGACCGGTGGCGGTAGCGGTTTGGGTAAAGCCATGACCACCTACCTATCCGAGTTGGGTGCCGAGGTGGCCATCACGAGCCGTGACAAAGCCAAACTGGAAGCCGCGGCTGCGGAGATCTACAGCCAAACCGGAAATAGCGTATTGCCTGTGGTGTGCGACGTGCGCGAGTACGAGCAAGTGGAAAGCATGATAGCGCAGTGCTTCGAAGCCTTTGGCACGGTGGACGGGCTGCTCAACAATGCCGCGGGAAACTTCATTAGCCCTACCGAGCGCCTTTCGCACCGCGCTTTCCGCACCATTATCGACATTGTGCTGCAGGGCAGCATCAATTGCACGCTGGCTATTGGCAAGCGCTGGATAGACGAAAAACGCGGCGGAACGCTGCTCAACATCACCACCACTTATGCCTTCACCGGAAGCGCTTATGTGGTGCCTTCGGCCACAGCCAAGGCAGGCGTGCTGGCCCTTACCCGCAGCCTGGCGGTGGAATGGGCCAAATATGGCATACGCAGCAACGCAATAGCGCCCGGACCCTTCCCTACCAAAGGCGCCTGGGACAGACTGCTTCCCGGCGATCTGGCTGCGCAGTTCGACCCTGCGCGACGCGTACCCTTGAAACGGGTAGGCGAACATCAGGAGCTCGCCAATCTAGCCGCGTACCTGCTTAGCGACTATTCCGCCTACATCAATGGCGAAGTGGTGACCATAGATGGCGGTGAATGGCTGAAAGGCGCCGGCCAATTCAACGGACTGGAGAAAGTGACCCCCGAAATGTGGGACATGCTGGAGATGATGACCAAGGGGAAGAAGTAGAAATTGACTTTTTGTAGCTCATTTGTTAGCGAGTTCAGGATCATATTTTTATAAATTTGAGCCAGAAACCATACATTCGTGAGCTACAAATTTCATTAATATGGATTCCCGGGATCAAATAATCATTGATTTTCTTAATAAAAAGGGCGAAATCTCTTCGAAAGAACTGTTTGACCAATTAAATCCGGGAATTAGCTATCCAACCTTAAAAAGGACACTACAAAGGCTTATTAAGGAAGGTTACTTGTCCACCAAAGGACAAGGAAAGGGAACGAGATATCTTGTATCACCCTTAGTTGAGCTTATTCAAGAAATTGATATTGAAGAATATTTTACAAAAGAAATTGATGAGAGAGAGATTCGCACACAATTCAACTTTGAGATTGTTTCGCCAATCATGGCAATGAATTCAATTTTTACTGAAGAGGAAACAGCCCTTTTAACTAATCTTCAGAATGCTTATCGAAGAAATGTAGAAAAACTTTCGCCCCCTCAGTACTTAAAGGAATTGGAAAGACTAGCCATTGATTTGAGTTGGAAGTCGTCACAAATTGAAGGAAACACCTATTCTCTTCTCGAAACTGAACGTTTAATTAAAGAAAAGGAAACTGCGTCAGGAAAGACCAAGGAGGAAGCACAGATGCTTTTGAACCACAAGGAAGCCATTGATTTTATAATAGACCACACCGACTATCTAAACCCTTTGTCTGTTTTAAAAATTGAAGACGTTCATACGCTATTAACAAAAGATCTGGGTATTGATAAAAACATAAGAAAGCAAAGAGTAGGAATTTCAGGAACAAATTATCGCCCACTGGATAACGACTTTCAAATCAGAGAGGCATTGGAGATCATGTGCTCGGTTGTAAACAGCAAAGAGAATGTTTTTGAGAAAGCGCTTATTGCCTTGGTCCTCATTTCATATATCCAACCGTTTAATGACGGAAACAAGAGAACAGCCCGTATAGCGAGCAACGCCATATTGATGCACAATAAATATTGCCCAATCTCTTTTCGTTCGGTTGATTCAATCGAATACAAAAAAGCTATGCTCTTGTTTTATGAGCAAAACAACATTTCGGGAATCAAGCGAATCTTTATTGAGCAATTCGAATTTGCAGTAAACACCTATTTCTAAAAGGTTCAAAACACCAACTCCTCCTTCCGCTTCCTCCCGTAAATGCTGCGCACAATGCCGTCTGAAAGTCCCACTTTAGGCACGTAGATGCGCTGCGCTTTGCATTTCTGCATCACATACACATAGATGCTGGCAGC
>CAZBBV010000343.1:0-272 GCA_964490025.1 uncultured Cryomorphaceae bacterium
GGGCGCCAGTTTCCAGGCAGCCATCAGCAAAGGAAAGTTCCAAGGGATAATTTGTGCAGCCACGCCCACTGGGCTTATTTTCTGTCCTGGAAAGGCTTCTTCCAATTTGTCAGCCCAACCGGCGTAATAAAAAAAGTGCGCCGACACTAGAGGAATGTCGAAGTCGCGGCTTTCTCGAATGGGCTTGCCTCCATTAAGGCTTTCAAACACAGCAAATTCTCGCGACCGTTCCTGAATCATTCTCGCCAAGCGGAACAAGTACTTCGCTCTGT
>CAZBBV010000343.1:318-2349 GCA_964490025.1 uncultured Cryomorphaceae bacterium
AAAGGCACCATTGATATAATGGTTGTATTGCGCCTGCAAAGCCACGTGGTCTTTCGATTCCGGTGCCGGGCTGTAGGGCCACGAAAATCTTTTATTGTCTTTTTTCTCTTTCATCTCCTTTTAGTCTAATGAAAAGTAATGCCCTGCCTGATATACGCCCGTGCGCTCTTTCTCGAGTTGCATGAGCACATCATTGGCCAAACGGCTGGCGCCAAATCGAAACCATTCGGGGGTCATCCAGGCTGCTCCCATCACCTCTTCTACCATTACCAGGTATTGCAAGGCCAGCTTAGCGGTGGATATGTTGCCGGCGGGCTTCATGCCCACCATGCGACCCGTTTCGTAGTAGTAATCTTTTATGGCCTGAAGCATCACCAAGGTTACCGGTATCGTTGCCGCTGGCGAAATTTTTCCGGTTGATGTTTTGATAAAATCGGCTCCGGCGTTCATGGCTATAAAGCTGGCATGGCGCACTTGGTCGTACGATTCCAGTTCCCCGGTTTCAAGAATCACTTTTAAATGTGCCTTTTTTCCGCAAACTTCCTTTACGGCCGCCACCTCATCATGTATATAGTTGTATTCGCCCTGGAGGTATTTCCCTCTACTAATCACCATATCAATCTCATCCGCGCCGGATTCAATGGCCATTCGTGTTTCCTGCAGGCGCAGCTCCAGCGTGCTTTGTCCGCTTGGAAAATAAGTGGAGACCGCGGCAATATGAATTCCGGAATCGCCCAAAGCTTGTTTGGCCACTTCCACCAAGGTGGGGTACACGCACACCGCGGCCACTTGCGGCAAATCGGGGTAAGCGTCATGTAAGTGTTGCGCTTTGTAGCACATCTGTCGCACCTTTCCCGCTGTGTCTTTTCCTTCTAGCGTGGTGAGGTCCATCATGCTGATGGCCAGCTTTAGTCCGGCCACTTTTTGTTCCTTCTTGATGCTGCGTGCGGTAAATCGCGCGGCGCGCTCCTCGAGGGCAATGGCATCAATGCTGTGATGTAGGGCTGTCATGGTGCGGTTTGGCTTTCTATGAGCAATGGTAAAGATAATCCATAAAAAAACCCGCCGAAGCGGGTTCTATTTTCATTGCATCTTAAAATGAATGGGTGCCGTAAACAAGACTGGTACATTCTTCCCTCGTTGGTTGGCCGGAATCATTACAGGTAGCGACTCCACAACCCTCAGCGCCTCCTGATCCAAGTATTTGTCCACTCCTCGAGCAATAGTGGCTTTGGTTACCTTCCCATTGGCATCAATCACAAAGTCCACATACACCTTTCCTTGCGAGCGATATACTCTGGCCATATCTGGGTAATTCGTATTTGCTATTAGAAAAGCATTTACCTTGCTTTCAAAGCATTTTCTCTGCTCCTCTCTGCCTTTCACACCCTCGCAACCGGGAAAAACCGGGAAGTTCTCGACCATGATGAATAGAATAGGATCAATTTCAGGATCGGGCTCAGGAAGTTCGTCCGGCTCCCAATTCGGATTGTCGTCCCATCCATCAATGTCTATAATGTTTAGTTTTTTATCATCAACATTCCCATTGCCGTTGTCAATCGCTACAAGCTTTTGTGTCTCAGGCTTTGGTTCTTTTTTAGGGTAATTCTGCTCATAGAAAGTGTAGGGAACTTCGCTGATATAAGGGTCCGACTCTTCCTTCGATAGATTCTCGAAGGAAACTGCGTAGCTTTTCCATTCCATCACCACAATTACAAAAAGCAAAGCGGATATCAGGCCAACGAGCCCGTACATTCCGCGATTCCTTTCCAGTTCGTCTTGCTTGGTTCTTGAAGTCTTCATGCTATTCTCGATTTTAATTGGTTACGACAATTACACAATCGAGCACTCGAAGACAAAGTTTTGAAATAGCACAAATGCCTCTTTCTACCGAGTAACTTTCAGACCCTTAGCACATTGTAGCAACACAAAACATGCAACAATTAAACCGAGAAGCATTCGGATTATTGTATGTAGAAAATCACATAAAAAAACCCGCCGAAGCGGGTTTCTGATTTGTTATTGCAACTT
>CAZBBV010000344.1:0-2315 GCA_964490025.1 uncultured Cryomorphaceae bacterium
GTTCTTCATTGCCCTTACCACTATGATTCTAGGAACGCTGTTGTTCATGACCGGGTTTTTGGCCGAAATGATCGCCCGCACACAGCGCGAAGGCCAATACAATATCGAACGCCTCCAAGGGTTTTGATGGCTTCACTTCACCTTTCAGGGATGATCATTAAAAAGAATGTACTCGTATTACTACTGCTGTTGGCGCAGATTGCCCTTATGGCACAACCCTTCAATGTTACCGACGAAAAAGGAAGGAAGCAGGGGCCATGGCGCAAATACTTCGCTGAAGGCACGCTGCGCTACGAAGGCACTTTTAAGGACAATGTAGAAGTAGGTGAGTTCATTTTCTATTACCCCGACGGCGTGGTGGCTGCACGAAAAGTATTTGACGGAACCACCGGAAATTGCACGGCAACTATGTATCATTTGAATGGCAAGGTGGCTTCAACGGGTCGTTACATAGGCGACAAGAAGGACGGCGAATGGATTTTTTACAATGAAGAAGAGTTATTGCTGAGCAAAGAAAACTTCAAGTTGGGGCTTCGAGAAGGAAATTCAGAAACCTACCACACCAACGGTACTCTGGCAAAATTGGTTATCTACAAATTAGATGTGCCTCAAGGCCAGTGGATAGAATATTACGACAATGGAACCATTAAGGCCCGTGGCACGTTTAAGGACGGAAAATTCCATGATGTGTATGAGGCCTACAGTTCGGATGGAAAAATGATCGAAAAAGGCATATATAACGACGGGTTGAAAGAAGGATTTTGGATTGTGTATGACGAAAACGGAAGGCCGAAAACCAAGGAAACGTATAAGAAAGGAAAGTTGGTGAGTTCAGAAGATTTATAGAATGAAAAGGGTAGTAGTCGGTTTATCGGGTGGTGTGGACAGTAGTGTCGCGGCCTATTTGCTCAAGGAGCAGGGCTACGACGTGATAGGCATGTTTATGCGCAATTGGCACGACGAAACAGTGGTGATCAACAACGAATGCCCATGGGTGGACGACAGCAACGACGCCATGCTCGTGGCCGAAAAATTGGGCATCCCGTTTCAGGTAATCGATCTGAGCGAAGAATACAAAGAGCGCATTGTGAACTACATGTTCTCTGAGTATGAGCAAGGTCGCACGCCCAATCCGGATATACTGTGCAACCGAGAAATAAAGTTTGATGTATTCCTTAAAGCTGCCATTGGCCTCAAGGCCGATTTTGTAGCTACCGGCCACTATTGCCAGAAAGACACTACGCACGTGGGTGGCAAAGAGATTCATCACCTGCTGAGTGGGGCGGACAAGGGAAAAGACCAAAGCTATTTTCTCTGCCAACTCAATCAGGATCAACTGTCGAAAGCATTGTTTCCTATTGGGCATTTGCAAAAATCGGAAGTGCGCGACATTGCCCGAAGAGAAGAACTCGTTACTGCCGATAAAAAGGACAGCCAGGGCTTGTGCTTTGTAGGAAAAGTGCGCTTGCCCGAATTTCTACAACAGCAGCTCATGCCAAAAGAAGGACGAATCATTGAAGTTCCAGCCAATCATCTCGTTTTTCAAAAGAAAATGGCCTTGATCCATGGCGAGGAATCGTATACCGATTGCCATAGCTGGAACCTGAAACCTACGGACGGCTATGTGGTGGGCAAGCACAAAGGAGCACATTACTACACCATTGGCCAGCGAAAAGGTCTTGCAGTGGGCGGCACCACGGAGCCCCTTTTTATTATTGGTACCGATACCAAAGAAAATATAGTGTACGTGGGTAAAGGGGAGAAGCATCCGGGCCTTTGGCGGAAGTCTCTGTTTGTGGCTTTAGCAGACGTGCATTGGATTCGCGAAGACTTGAAAATGGCGGTGGGCGAGAAACGCAACTACATGGTGCGAATTCGCTACCGTCAGGCGCTCGGAGCGGCTGCACTGGACTTGCAGCCTGAAGGATTGTATATAGAATTTGAACAAGAAATGAGCGCCATTACCCCAGGGCAGTTTGCCGCCTGGTACGACGGACAGGAATTGATAGGCTCAGGCGTGATAGCAGAATGAAAAGGGCAATTTCCATAACGCTGCTTTTTTTGGCCATACAAGCCGGAGCGCAGAGCTATTGGGTTTTTCTCGCCGATAAGCCGAACTACCGACAAGGAGTAAATTGGGAAAAAGTCGATTTCCTTAGCCCGCGGGCATTAGAGAGGAGGCAAATGCAAGGCATTGAACTAGACCCGACAGACTGGCCTGTGCATTCAGATTACATTAATGAGATAGAAGGCTTGGGCTACGAAGTGGTGGGCGTGAGCCGCTGGCTAAACGCCGCTATAGTTCGAAAGAACAA
>CAZBBV010000345.1:0-2311 GCA_964490025.1 uncultured Cryomorphaceae bacterium
CGTAGCAGGCGTCCGGGCACGGTGTTGTCCTTGCCGTATTCGTGATAGATAAGCCACGGAATCTGCTGTGCAATTTCATTTGGCCCTGCTACAGATTGTAGTCGGCCGTCGGGGTAATATACGAACTCCATTTCCTGCCCGGCAATGTCGGTTGTCGAGATAGGTTTTTGAATTCTGTAGTCGTAATCGGTGGTTGAGGTGTAGTCCAAGTTGTCTTGAACCTCAATGGTAAATTGATTTACCACATTGTCGTAGGTATATTCGTATATCAGTCGGTCATTATTTTCATCTTCAGGCATGGAAAGTTCGGCAATAAGGCCAAAATTGTTGTATTCAATATCCGTTTGAGCTACGAGAGAAGAATTAAAATCGTGGTGCCGCACTGCAATGAGCTCGCCGGTGGCAAAGTCATAACTCGCGCCTCGTACACGCCATATATCGGTATGCCCGTCGAACACCACCACCGAATCGGCCAAAGAGATAAGATTGAGTTGCAATACAGGACTGGCATAATGGATGTCTACATGCACGTCGTCGTCGTTTAGGGCCATATCGTTTAGATTTCTATATATAATCACATTGCCATAAGGCCCGTGTTCAAATTCTTCGCGGGTGATAATTTCGGGACTTATGCCCTCGTGATAGTGTCGTTCAATTGACGAGATAGCAGGATAGACAGGATCAGTACAGAAAGGACTGGTGACTACGCTACCGGATGCAATGTCTTTGGTTTCATAGTTATATTCGATTTCGAGGAAGAGATTGCCATTCCCGTTTCTTACAGATTCGTAATTCTTCAAGCCTTTGAACAAGAAGTTATCTGTATGAAAGCGCTCTTCGGTATATCTGTATGCAACACCTCCGTTTTCGGTATCACGCTGGATAGTGGTAACTGTTTCAAAACCCAGCGAAGTTCTTTCGAAGCGGTGGTATTTTGGTCCCATATAGCTGAACTGGCTTCGCATAACGGTGACACTTCCATTATCCACTCCTCCATGCACTTCCAAAGCGCTCATTACGCATGCTGGCGCGGATTTGCAATCCGTGCCCATTTCCATGCAATTCTTTCTCGTGTTTGCTTTTCCATCCTTTCAAACATAAGCATTCCTCACTACCCACACTCAAGACTCAAACTGAATGCGCACACTGTTTCGAACTAGGCCTGTTCATTTAGATCTTCTTTGTCGAATAGTTCATGTAGTTTTTGCTGCAGTACTTTCTTATCCGGAAGTTGTGTCTTGTATTCTGAGACCATGGTTGGCGACAGACTTCTACTTAAGGCGTATTCTACCACTTCACTGTCCTTGTCCTTGCACAGCAACACGCCTATACTAGGGTTCTCATTCGGTTTCTTTATATCGCGATCCAAAGCTTCTAGGTAGAAGTTGAGCTGTCCCAAATGGTCGGGCTTAAACTTATCGGCCTTAAGTTCAAAAGCCACCAGACATTGTAGCCCGCGGTGGTAGAAGAGTAGGTCAATATAAAAATCACTATTTCCCACTTGTAGTTTGTACTCTTCGCCTATGAATATGAAGTCCTTTCCCAATTCGAGGATAAAGATTTTCATCTGTCTCACTAGTCCGCGTTGTAATTCACTCTCGCTGTGAGGCTCCGGTAAACCCAGGAATTCGAATATGTAACTGTCCTTAAATGCACTTGAAAGGTTTTGATGAGATTCTCTCAACGCTGGTGGGAGTTTTGTATTGGCCATCAAGCTGCGCTCGAAAAGACTCGAAGAAATTTGACGGTCGAGCTCCCTTTTACTATAGTTTTCTTGCTTTACTAGCTTGATGTAGTATTCCTTTTCTTCTATTGATTTGCACCGTGAAAAAATGAGCATATTGTTGGTCCAACTAATTTCTCGCACCAGTGGTGAGAGTTTTGGAAAGTCCCGATAAGTTTCATAAAACTGCTTCATCCTCCAAAGGTTTTTGTCGGAGAATCCTTTTATCTCGGGTTCACTATTCTGTATGTAATTGGCTAATTCGTGTACGACAGAATCGCCCCATTCCGAATTTTCAAGCTTGATGGAAATATATTCTCCAAATCTTCCAATATAGATTTATCAGTTCGGCATTTACCGCCTTTAATGCCCTTGCGCGAGAATGTTTTATGAGCTGAATAATGTCTAAAAACCGATTATCCATATTGAAAGTTAATTGATGGCTTAGTGCGCTGCGCGCAGTTAAAAGTTGAGGGGTTATATGTTAGGCGGTGGCGTGGCACGGATTGGCTTTGTGGTTCGTTGTTTCAAACATAAGCATTCCTACACACTCAAAACTCACACTCAAACTGCTCTTGCTCTTCGCTC
>CAZBBV010000346.1:0-2309 GCA_964490025.1 uncultured Cryomorphaceae bacterium
TAGAGCGCTTGCATGGCATGCAAGAGGTCACCGGTTCGACTCCGGTATTCTCCACAAGAAAAAGAAAGCCCTTGTGTTTGCAGGGGCTTTCGCCGTTTCAGGGGAAGCACAGCCGCAGCCGGAGCGTCCCGACTCGCAAGTCGGGAAGGTCGCTGGGTCGACTCCGGTATTCTCCCCGAAACATAAAAGCCCTACCATTGTGGCAGGGCTTTTATGTTTCGGGGAGAAAATACCAAAAAATTAGACCTTCAGACTCCGCTTGTACAGCCTATACACAAGCCCGCTTACCATAAGCGAGGCAATACCTCCTAGTAGAAGAATAATTAGCATGGCACTGTTGGTGTACCGCTGTAGGAGGAATCCTAGCGCTATAAAGAAAACATTGACACCCACCAGCACGGAGGTGGCTTGCATGTGGCCCAAGCCTGCATCCAGTAGCAAATGGTGGATATGAGTGCGGTCGGGGTGAAGTGGGTGGTGGCCTTTGAGAATACGGGTAATGAAAACCCTCAAAGTATCGAACAACGGAAGGATGAGAATGCCAATGGCAACACCCGGTGCAGCATTTATTTTGAAGGGATGCAAGTCCTCCAACATACTATTAAATTCGATGAAATTAATGGTTAGGATGGAACAAATCAACCCAAGCAGCAAAGCACCGGTGTCGCCCATGAAAATTTTGGCCGGGGAGTAATTGTACTTCAAAAACGCAGCCGTTGCTCCTGCTGCGGAAAGCGCCATAATGGCAAAATCATACCTTTTTACCAACAAAAACCAGATGCCAAGGGTGCCGGTGATCAGTATAGTCAAGCTACCCGATAGGCCGTTGATGCCGTCCATCAGGTTGAGGGCATTGATGATGACGATAATGGTAAAAATGGTGAGCACGGCACTCCAAACAACCCCGATTTCTTCGATGCCCATGATGCCATGCAGGCTTGAAATACGCACATCAGCCTTGAAGAAAAGAATGCCAGCGGCGAGTATCTCCACCATCAGCTTCTTGGAAGGTGAAATTTCGGTAATGTCGTCCTTAACACCTATCAGGAAAATCAGAATGAAAGCACAAAGCACGTACTGAATATCACCACCGTATTGTGCAAACGGGGTCCACAGCATGATACTGAAAATAGCCCCTGCAAAAATAGCCACCCCACCCAATCGAGGGGTACTAACCACATGACTGCGCCGCTCGCCAGGTTCATCATATAGCCTTTTGGCCACAGCTACGCGGATAACCGGAGGTATCACGAAATAAGTCAGCGTGAATGCTGTGATGAAGCTGATAATAACGTCGTAATCGTACATATTGGGTGTGCTGGAGTTGAGTGGTGAAACTGGTGCAAATATAGATGAATTCCGCATTTGTCCAGCCTTGATTGTACAAATGCCATTTATTATCAATTCAGGAACCGTTCAAAGTCCAATCCCCACTCTAAAAAGCTGGTTTAATAAAATCAACCAGTTCAACTGGCAGCTTTTCTTATTTTTGCCCACTAAAATAAGTTAGCAGGCATTCCCGCTCATGGATTTAAAATCAAAAATAAACTTAGAAAAGCTGCCACGGCACATCGCTGTCATCATGGACGGCAATGGGCGCTGGGCGAAAGAGCAGGGCATGGCAAGGGTCTTTGGCCACCGCAACGGCGTGAAGGCAGTCCGGGAAACTACCGAGGCCTGCACCGAGCTGGGCGTGGAGTACCTGACCCTCTATGCCTTTTCCACCGAAAACTGGAAGCGCCCCGAAGCGGAAGTGAATGCCCTTATGGCGCTCTTGGTGGAGACCATCAAAAACGAAATCAAGACCCTCAACGAAAATGGCGTGCGCCTCCGTGCCATTGGGGACATCAGCAGGCTGCCCGATAAAAGCCGCAAAACTTTGCTCCAAGCTATCAAAGATACCGCCCATAATGCCCGCATGACGCTTGTATTGGCACTGAACTACAGCGCCAAGTGGGAAATCGTGGAGGCTGCCCGCAAACTGGCAAGCGCTGCAAAGTCTGGCGAAATTGACCCCAAAGAAATCAGCGAGGATGATTTCTCCAATGCACTTTCCACCAGCGGCATACCCGACCCCGAACTGCTCATCCGCACCAGTGGCGAAAACCGAATCAGCAACTTCCTGCTCTGGCAAATTGCCTATGCCGAGCTATACTTTACACCAACGCTTTGGCCGGATTTCCGAAGGGAACACCTCTACCAAGCCATCATTGACTTCCAAAACCGGGAGCGCCGCTTCGGAAAAACCAGCGAACAATTAGCTCCTAAGTAGCGGGGTTAGTGCTTTTTACCCCAACTCCACCGCATTC
>CAZBBV010000347.1:0-2307 GCA_964490025.1 uncultured Cryomorphaceae bacterium
TTCAAAGCACGGTAGTGAGTATTGCCCAACCCGGAACATTGAGCGTTGGCTTTACCACTACCCAAGTGAGTTGCTTTGGCGGCAACGACGGATCGGCCACCGCACTTCCTAGTGGTGGCACGCCGCCTTTCACCTATTTGTGGAGCAACGGCATGACCACGGCAACAATATCGAACATTCCCTCAGCCAATTACACGGTTGTAGTTACGGACAGTTCCGGTTGTACGGCCAATGCCCAGGTTACTATTATTCAACCATTCGAGATGCTAGTTTCAGCCTTAGTTAACCCGGTGGACTGTTATGGCGGAAACAACGGATATATTGTGGCCACTACTACCGGTGGGGTATCACCATATTATTACCAATGGAGCAATGGCTACAACCAGCCAAACCCAAATGCATTGACGGCGGGTACCTATTTTGTTACCGTAACAGATGATGTGGGCTGTTTTGTGCTCGATACATTTGTGGTTTCGCAGCCCGATTCGGCGTTGGTGATGATTCTAAATGGGATTAATCCAACTTGCTTTGGTGCAACCAATGGCAGTTTATCAACTTTTACGCTTGGCGGCACTGCTCCGTACACCTATTCCTGGTCAAATGGAGCCAATGGTCCGGCAATTAGCGGGGTAGGGGCCGGAAGCTATTCTGTGGTGGTCACAGATGCGAATGGTTGCACTGTTACTTCCAGTTATGTGCTGAATCAGCCTACGGAAATTCAGATCGACACCACGATTATCCCCATTCTGTGTAATGGAAATACGAACGGATCAATAGCCGTGAACCCTTTTGGCGGAAATGCGCCTTACACCTACCTGTGGAATACCGGAGCGGTAACGGCCATGATTTCAGGCCTTTCGGGCGGTAATTACTCCGTGATAGTAACAGACGCTAGCGGCTGCTCGAGAACATTTTTCTTCAACCTATTCCAACCACCGCCATTTTCTGTTAGCGTGGTGGCCACTACCCAAACTACCGCCACGGCAATGGCCACGGGAGGCGTGCTTCCTTACACCTATGCGTGGAGCAACGGCGCCAACACGGCTACGACCATTGTTTCGCAAAATGGACTGTACACCGTTACAGTGACGGACGCCAATGGGTGTTCAGACACGGACTCGTTATATATGTATCCGGATAATGTGGAGGAGAACGAAGTTTTTGAAGTGGCTTTATACCCCAATCCTACGAACGGGTGGGTGTATTTGAGAGTGCTGTCCGGTACCATGGAGCAATTGAACATTCGTGTCTTCGATTTGCGCGGGGCAATAGTTTACGAAGCCCAGGAGCGCGTGATGCAAGGCGAAATTGGTATAGACGCCGGAGCCTGGAGCAGTGGCGTGTACCTCATAGAGCTGCGCAGCGGCGAGAAGCAACAGTTCTACCGATTGGTGAAGGAGGAATAGAGTTTTATAAACTATTGTATCAGTAACCGAACTCTAAGTAAGGGTGCACTGTTCACATATCTTATTGTGCTTCACGCAAAGAGCGCAAAGAACAGGCGCAAAGGGCGCAGAGAAAACTTGTAAAAAAAAGTGGAATTAGAATTTTATTGAAACTTGTACGAATTAAAGGTTGTTGACTATCCTGTGTATGCCATCCTTTAAGTATTTGGTGTTAAAATTAATGAGTAGCCCAAGCCTCTTATCTGAAAGTCGAAGATAGGTGAGGGTTTGAGCAAAATGCACAGGGGATAGTGCGTCAATTGACTTGATTTCAACTACTACTTTATTTTCAACAAGCAAATCCAATCGATAACCAATATCTTGATGGATACCCTTGTACACCAAAGGCATAGCAAGTTGCCGTTGAATATTTAACCCAATTTCTTCTAAATCGAAGGCCAAAGCCGATTCATACACAGATTCAAGCAACCCGGGTCCGAGTGATTTATGCAAATCAATTGCACACCCGATTATCTTATTTGACAATTCGTTTTCTGTCATTCTAGAATCTGTCTTTGCGTTCTTAGCGAACTCCTTTGCGCCCTTTGCGTGAAACTTCTAGTTCATCTTCATCACAAATAAATACAGTAAGAACTTACATTGAGGTGTATTACATAGCCTCTACTTCGCTCTCCACTTCCGAGAGGTAGCGCTCTGCATCCAGGGCGGCCATGCAGCCGGTGCCGGCGGCAGTTACCGCCTGACGATAAATATGGTCTTGCGCGTCGCCGCTGGCAAATACGCCCGGCTTTTTGGTTTGCGTGCTTCCCGGTTTGGTGATGAGGTAGCCTACTTCATTCATGTCCAGCTGGCCTTTGAAGATGTCCGTATTTGGCTTGTGGCCAATGGCAACAAAGAAACC
>CAZBBV010000348.1:0-2305 GCA_964490025.1 uncultured Cryomorphaceae bacterium
CGTGACGCTCATTAATCTGAACACCTTGCGTGAGGGTAAAGCGGAAGACGCCAATGTGAGCGGCTTGCTTTGGCAATTGCAAAACAAGAAAAACAGCCTTCGCTTCAATGGCCAAACCAACAGCTCATTCGAAATGTATGGCGACTCGGTGGTGAGCGGATTTTCGAACTACTTGCGAGCCGAAAGCATCAAAGGAAGAATACGCTGGCAGGCGGGACATTATGTGAGTTCCGATCAGTTCGACATCAACGACCTGGGTTTTCAATTGAACAACAACGACCTGAACCACTGGATAGGCATCTCCCACCGCATGTTTGAGCCCAAAGGAAAGTTTGTGAACTCGCGAAACACTGTGTGGGTCGAGCACATGATGCTGTACAAACCTTTGTCTTTTCGATACTTTTCCATCAATACCGAGAATTTCTTCACTTTCAGAAACTTCCTGACCCTTGGGCTTTTTGGAGGCGTGATGCCCACTACCGGATATGACTTTTTCGAGCCTCGTGTAGCAGGACGCTACTTGGTTGTTCCATCCAATTACTGGGCTCGTTTCTTTTACAGTCCCGATTACCGAAAGAAATTCGTGGTTGACTGGGGCGGCCGCACCTACGCCTACAGCATGTACGACCGTAAAGGCTGGAATGCCTACGTATCGCCGCGAATACGGGTAAACAACCATCTGAGCATGGTGGCCCGCACCGACTACACCCAGGACATCAACGACATGGGCTGGGTCGATTTTTATGGGGATGAAATCATCATTGGCCTGCGCGACCGCGGCACACTGATTAACTCGCTTACAGGCAGCTATGTGTTTAACCACAACACCAGCCTCAACCTCACTTTTCGCCACTACTGGAGCGTGGTGGAATACAACGAATATGGAGCGCTGCGCGAAGATGGTTACCTCGACCCTACGGATTACGACAAGAATAAAGACGTGAATTACAACAGTTGGAACATTGACCTGAACTTCACCTGGTGGTTTGCTCCGGGCAGCCAGATGACCTTTTTGTACCGCAATGTCATCCAATCTACCACTGGAATGATTACTGGAAGCTATTTCGAAAATGTAGAAGAACTCTTTGCGCAGCCACAGCAAAACAACCTTTCGCTTCGAGTTATCTACTTCTTGGACTACAACTATATCGTAAAACCCAAATCCAACCGTCCTCAGGATAACGGGTAAGTGGTTAAAAAAAAGAATATTTGCCGCTATGATCGTAGTGAGAGATGTACATAAGTATTATGGCGACCTGCATGTGTTGAAAGGCGTGGACATGGAGGTGCAAAAAGGCGAGGTAATCGGCATTGTGGGCGCTTCGGGTGCGGGAAAAACAACGCTACTTCAGATTCTCGGTACCCTAGACCGCGCCGATAAAGGGAGCATTCAGTTTAATGGAAAAGAAATAGCCGGGCTGCAAGGGAAAAAACTGGCCGAGTTCAGAAACCGAAACATTGGCTTCGTCTTTCAGTTTCATCATCTGTTTCAGGTGTTTACCGCTCTGGAAAATGTGGCCTTTCCGGGTTTCATTGCCAAACGGCCTGAGAAAGAAGTGCGCAAAAGAGCCGTCGCCTTGCTTGAGCAATTTGGCCTCGCCGATCGGGTGAACCACCGACCCGGAGAACTGTCGGGAGGCGAGCAGCAACGCGTGGCCGTGGCCCGAGCGCTCATCAACGATCCGGCGGTGATTTTTGCCGATGAGCCCTCAGGAAACCTGGACAGCACCAACGCCAAGCAGTTGCACCAACTCTTCTTCGAGCTCAGCAAGCAGGACAACCAAACCTTCGTAATTGTGACCCACAACGAGGAACTGGCCCAAATGGCGCACCGCAAACTGGTGATGAGAGATGGAAAAATGGTCTGAAGGCCGTTGGCTTTCTATGAAACATTTTCTGGATGAAAAAGCCTACGAATATGAACGGCTCGAGTTCATGGAGCTGGACCCCATTCAAATTCCACATTCCTTTTCAGCAAAAGAAGACGTAGAAATTTCGGCTTTCTTGGTTTCCATCCTTTCGTGGGGCCAGCGCAGATCCATTATCAACAAGAGCAAAGAACTCATGGCACGCATGGACCGAAGTCCATTTGCATTTGTAAGCGGCGCCTCAGAAACAGAGCTCAGGCAATTGGAAGGCTTTGTCCACCGCACTTTTCAGCATGATGATCTTTTAGCTTTTGTGGCTGCATTGAGAAGGATTTACCAAAACGGTGGGCTAGAAAAAGCCATATCGGATTTTATAATCGAGTTCGGCATGCAAAAAGGACTGAGCCGTTTCAAAACTTCCTTTTTTATAGAAAATG
>CAZBBV010000349.1:0-2299 GCA_964490025.1 uncultured Cryomorphaceae bacterium
AAAAGAACCAACCAAAACCGGCCGAATAACTCAGGAAAATGAGTATTCCTGCTGAAAGGACGTGCAGTAAGTTGGAAACAAGCAATGCTGTTTTTCTTCCTAAGGCAGCAGGAATGGAAAACAAGTTTTGCGTTTTGTCGAAATAGTCGTCTTGCAAGGCGTATATAATATCGAAGCCGGCCACCCACAGCAGCACGGAGAAACCGAGCAGAATGGGGTAGAGGTGAAACTGACCAGTAACGGCCATGAAGGCGCCCACAGGAGCAAGCGACAAGCCCAAGCCCAAAACCAAATGACACAGTGCTGTGAAGCGTTTGGTGAGCGAATAGCCCAAAATTACCAACAGCGCCACCGGCGAAAGGTAGAAACACAGCGGATTGATAAAGTAGGTGGTGACTATAAATGCTATTGCCATAAGCACGGTGAAAAGCAAAGCCTTGTGCGCCTCAATGGTGCCGTTCGGGATTTCACGCACCTGGGCTGTTCGGGGGTTTTTGGCGTCAATGTCGCGGTCAATATATCGGTTGAAGGCCATGGCCGCACTTCGCGCGAAAACCATGCACAGCAATACCAGAACCAGTAGCATGGGGCGGAATTCGTGCTCAGTAATTTCAATGGCCATGAAGAAGCCAACTACAGCAAAAGGCAATGCAAATACAGTATGCGAAAATTTGATGAGGGAGAGGTAATTCCGAATGTCGGCCATAGAAGTAATAGCGTAGATTTGGCTGTAAAGGTAACAACTTGCTTATCCGAACAGCCATGGAAACACAAAGTGCCCGATTTAGAAAGTTTGCGCTGCATCCATTGAAATTTAGGCTGTTCCTGTTGGCCAAACTTCCCATGGCATTTTGGGCTGGTTTGCGTCTAACTAAAATTGACGAGCACCTAGCCGAAGTACACGTTCGCTATGGCTATTTTACCAAAAACCCGTTTCGTAGCATCTATTTTGCCTGCCTGAGCATGGCCGCCGAACTTAGCACAGGCGCCTTGGTGCTGCAAGGCATTTTCGAGCGAAAACCTTCCTTTTCTATGCTCGTACTTTCTATGCAGGCCGATTTTCACAAAAAAGCCACCGGACGTATTCGATTTGTGTGCGAGGATGGGGGAAAAGTGGATACGGCTGTGAATGCGTGCATTCAAACACCCGGAGAGGGCCAAACGGTTACGCTAATTTCCAAAGGCTTCGATAAGAGCGGTGATTGTGTAGCTACTTTCCGGTTTGAATGGACGCTCAAGCAGCGCAAGGCTTGATTTAGGGCTTCATTTTCCGAACAATCACATAATTTCTTTTGGTCAGGATGTGCTTGCCGCCCAGCAATTTCTGTTCGACAAAGGTGAGTAAGCGATACTTCGTTTTTTCGTGCTTAAAAGGCATGCGGTTCTTACGTCGCTTGCCTGAATATTGAAGTTGATCTTTCCAATCGTGTTTGGCAATCCATTCCTTCATCACCGCAGGGTGCGAACCGTCGAAAAGAGCCAATTCATTCAGTGGGCCATAGTCGAACAAATCAGGCAGTTTCGAATAGGTCTTTTCTGTTGCCTCTTTTCCTCTGTAGGTTTGGCTGCTCGAACGGGTTTTGGTGCTCATCATCACCGGAGGGCGCACATAACCGTAATGGTAAATGGTCACCGGAATTTCGGCCACTTTTAGTTTCCGAATATTTTCCTGACCGGAATAGTCTTCGAAGGTTCCTTCAAATTGCTCATAAACACGAAAGGACTGTGCGTCGCTCCAGCTATGAATGTTGGGCAAGTTTCGAATAACCCGAATCTCTTTCGGATACCAGCCATGCGCCACATGGTAATGCTGATAATCGCCCCAAAAGTGCTTGTATTGAAAGAGTAGGCCCTCTACTTCCTGATCGGAATGGTAGCGCTCGCATGCCTTTTTAATAATCGGTAGTTCGTCTTCATGTATGGCTTCGTCGCACTGAATGTAGATCAGCCAATCGCCGGTACAAGCATCTTTGGCAATGTCTGTTTGCTGAGCGAAAATGGTGTTTTTCGGAAATTTCTCTTTCACCCAAATCGTGTGTATAATCTTGATCTTCGGGTCGCCAATGGCTTCAATTAGCGCGGTGGTGTTGTCGTCAGGGTCGTTGTCGCCAATGGCTACCACAAATTCGTCGCAAATGGGCAGCACCGATCGGATGGCTTCAACAGCCGGGATGTAGAGCTTGGTGGCGTTTTTTACGAAAGTGAAACCCGAAATTTTCATGAACTATGATCGGCTACAATTTTCCATTCTCCCTCTATGTATTGCCACAATAGGGTGTACATGCCTTTCAAGGTGTCT
>CAZBBV010000350.1:0-2296 GCA_964490025.1 uncultured Cryomorphaceae bacterium
TTTCTCTTAGAAAATCTTCATTAAGGTATTTGTTCTGCCGGTCGAAGTGCAGATAGAGCGCGGCGTACTGATAGATGGGCTGGGTCTTTCCGTATTTCTTTTCCAATTGGCTCAGCAGTCGCGCACGCGCTTTCGTCAGACTTTCAAGCTCTTTTTCAACTGATGTATAAAATTTATCCTGAAGCGGGTAATTTGCCAATAAATCGAGCAGGGCCATTTCCCTATCGTTGATGGATGTCCTTTTTTCCAGAAAAGCAGCCCAGGCGATATTCTGATGGCCATTTAACAATTGAAATGAAGCCTTCCAATTGGAGGCGTCCGCACGAAAGGAAACCGCCTCACCGCATTGCAGCAAATCACAGTAGCGCAATTCGCCACTTGGTATTTTCTCCAACGAAATCCGATATTTTCCTACATAAGGGCTTGGAACCATAAATTGAAAATTCCCCATTTCGTCGGTTTTTACAGAGTCAATGGCTTTGGACTTGTGTCCTTGGAAATCGAGCAGGAACACCTGTTGGGCAGGGTAGTTTTCAATCTTCCCCGCGATATTAAATGGAGCATCCACCTGCGCTGAGCACAAGTGGATGCTTAAAAAAGTGAACAAGAAAATTTTCAGTTTACTGCCGAACACACCTTACCCGGTTTTGGTTGCTTTTCGAGCCGTAGCCGCTTACACCACTAGGAAAAGTGCGGTAGCGGGCATTGGCGGTAAATATGCCCGTTCCCTCGGTGGACGACCAATAGGCGCCCGCCGCAAAACCCCCAATGGCAGCGGCATTTTGCCGAATGCATTCCAGTTCATTGTACGACGGCAAATACCAGTCGGAATAGCCAAGATCCACTAGGTTGTCGCACACATGGGTGGCAGTGGGCGCAGGACAAGCCGCTACAATGGTGGCGGTATTGAGCACGCCGTTGTTGTCATCACCTGCTCCGGCTACAATGCCTGAGCAGCCCCATGACATAGGTCCCGACTGATCGGCTGGATGGACATATAGTGTAACGCTATTGCACAACACCGAGGGCAATGACGAACTGCCCACAAAAGTTACTTCCACCGTGTCGAAATTGCTCGCACAAGGGGCATTGCTCACCTCCCAAAGAAGTATGTAGCTGCTGCCGGCCACGCCGCTAAAAGCGCTCACCGGATTCCCGGGGTTGAGCACGCTTCCTCCCACACCGGAAAGAATGGTCCATGTGCCTGTGCCTACCATAGGCGCTGTGGCGTTAAGGTTGGTGGTGGTTGCCCCGGTCACATTCTGATCGGCTCCTGCCACAGCTGGCGAGGGGGCTGCATTCACAGTGGCCAACTCAGGCGTGGTGAACACCGGTGCGCAAGTGCCCTCAATCAATTGTGCCCTGTAGGTGGCGGTGCTGTTGGCTATCACCAAGAGGCTATCGCCGGTGGCTCCGGCAATGTTGTTAAACAAAACACCATTGGCCGATTCCTGCCATTGAACAGCGCCTCGCGCACCTGAGGGCAGGTAGTAAACAATGGTATCGCTTTGGCAAAACACGGTTTGCGAAAAAGCTGAAAATGAGGCAATGCTCAATAGTAAGGCTAATGTCTTTCTCATGGCGCTCATCTTTGTATGGTTATTCTATGTTGAACACTCGACTCATTTCCTCCAATGCTGATGAGGTAAATGCCTGAAGGCAATTCGGAAACCATCAAAGTCTTTTTCAAGCCGTTTTCCCATGCTTGTGTAATGATGGCGCGTCCGCTTAAATCGTTTATTCGAACGGTCATCACCATGCTTTCGCTTGGTCGCTCAAGCACCAAAACATCATTTGCAGGGTTGGGATAGATAAGTATGGATGAAAGCAGGTCTTGTTCGCCAATGGAAATGTTGTTTACACTAACGGTAATGTCGTCCGTAACGCGGCAACCGTTGGCGTCGGTAACTTCGCAAGTGTAAGTAACGGGCGTTATGCTGGTAGGCGTGCATAAGGGATTGGCAATAGTGGGATCGCTAAGACCGGTAGTGGGCAGCCATGCGAAATTGTACTGAACAGACCCACCGCTTACTGCAGCATTGAGCTGAACCGGAATTCCCAGCGGAGTTGATACATCCATCCCTAAATCTACTTCCAGGAGTGGCGCTTGGGTCAGGCCCACTTGAACATAGGTGGTTTGGGCGTGTAGCCATCCGCCAAAAAGCAGAAGGCCGGATAACAAAAGCAGTTTTGAGTTTTTCATAGGCTTTGGGTTTTATTTCGAGTTAGCAATGTACTGAAAGCAAGCAGACCAATTGAAATTTGCCCAAAAAGACTGATACCTACTTCAACTTGT
>CAZBBV010000351.1:0-2286 GCA_964490025.1 uncultured Cryomorphaceae bacterium
CAGGGCGCTAATGCAGGTTTACGATGACCTAAATTCACTTTACAAGTTGGTAAATTCACTTTACGAGGAGCTAAATTCACTTTACAGCTTGCTAAATTCGGATTACGAGGAGCTAATATTGCTTAACGGGGAGGTGGTATTGGATTGGGATGGGGTGATATTGGTTTACAAAAAGCTTATACCGCTTTACATTAAGCTGATACGGTTTAAAAAGTAGTAAATACCCTATAATGTATTGTTCATAAATCTTTCCGTCTCTAGAATGTCCTGTAATTGCTAGGTATTTCGTTCTTTTGGTGGAACAAACATACTGATATGAGAGCGCTCCCCACCATTACCCTAGAGCAGTTCAATTTTGATGGCAAAATAGTATGGAAAATCTATTTTCCGTTTTCCGATGCTGCCATCCGTGCCCAATTGGAATCATTAGGCTTACTGTACGAGCCTGCCCTGCGGGCATCCGTCATCCAACAGGAAACTAATGTCGTTGAAAGGCTTAAAGCCCATTTTGCCCAAACTGCCTACATCGTTGTGAAGAATGGAGCGCAGACGGCATCGGGATTCGAAAATATTCTCACTCCGCCAACACCTGCCGATGAAAAGCCCCATGCCAAGGCTGGCGCACTTCTGCACCGAGGTGAACACCGCATACGAGTGGAAATCCCTTATAAGCAATCACAAGTGAAGCTACTTCGGAGCATTGAAGGCGCTACTTGGAGCCGCACCCACCGCTGCTGGCATCTTCCCCGCACCAAAGAGGCTTGGGCGGCGCTGAACAGTTTGTTTTCCGTGTTGGTGGAAGCCAAATCCAATGAGGAAACTAAAGGGGAAATTGACCAGCCAACTGCCCAAAACCAAATTAGCCAACCAACCACCCAGGCTGAGTATCCCGAAGGGAAAATCACCATCTTAATCCACCCAAAACGCACAGATATCATCGGCCTTCGGCTGCCCAAGGAGATGGCCCCCGACCACCTCGCCACCGTGAAGAACATACACGGCCGCCGCTGGAACCCGGAGGCCAAATTATGGGAATTGCCCAATACCCGCCTCACCAGCCGCTTTTTGGAAAAATACCTCAAGGAACATTTGCACTGGACTTTCCAGCCGGACTTGGAAAAGCTGCCGGAACGGTTGGACAGCCCAACCGTACAACCTTTTCTGGGCAAGGAAGGCCCAAAGGCGAAGTATGAGGCGGCGGTGGTGGCGCTGGAGGAGTGCCTGACATTGAAACGGTACAGCTACAAGACCATAAAAGCGTACAAGAACTGTTTCAGGAACTTCATCCGGCACTATGACCACCTCAAACCCAGCGAAATAACAAGGGAGCAAATAGACCAGTATATCCATTTCCTCATCAAGGAAAAGCATATTACAGAATCCTATCAAAACCAGATAGTGAGCGCCATCCTACATTTTTATATTGATGTTGTGAAGCAGGAGGCCAAGGTGGAGCGGTTGTTCCGGCCAAAGAAGCCCCAAAAACTGCCCCATGTACTCACGGAAGCCGAGGTGGCCAAGCTGCTTATGTGCATTGACAACAAAAAGCACCAGTTGATTATGATGCTGATATACTCGGCAGGGCTTAGACTCTCCGAAGTAGTGAACCTCAAAATCCCTGACCTTCAGCCTGACCAAAAACGGCTTTTCGTACGGCAGGGCAAAGGCAAAAAAGACAGGTGCACCATACTGTCAGAAAAAGTCATAGCGAGGCTAAAGGAATATTATTAAGACAAAAGCCCCGTGGAGTGGCTGTTTGAAGGCGCCAATGGTGGCCAGTACAGCGTCAGGAGTGTACAGGCCATATTTGACAAAGCGAAACAAAAATCGGGCGTGAACCCCTATGCTACCGTGCATACGCTCCGCCACAGCTTTGCCACGCACCTGTTGGAAAAAGGGGTTGACCTACGGTACATACAAGACTTTCTTGGCCACGAAAGCAGCAAAACCACGGAGATTTACACACATATTACAAAAAAAGGTATTGACAAACTGCAAAGCCCATTGGATAGCTTGGAAATGTGAAACACAAGCGTTACGTTTGCTAAAGCCTTTGCGTCCCTAGCTTGCTGCCCCTAAAAGTAGCGGACAAACAGTCTAAACAATACTTCGGGTTGCCCTAATTGCATGTTTCGGATAGTCACTTACCATTAGCGACTATCCAAAACACGCAACAGGTAACACTCGGAACAAAATGTTTGAAATCCCATTGTTTTCAGGCTATTTGCGGCGCACAGGATGGGGATTGACGCATTGCATGTTTTGGATAGTCGGCTATATAAAACA
>CAZBBV010000352.1:0-2266 GCA_964490025.1 uncultured Cryomorphaceae bacterium
CTATGTATACGGGGGATTTCTTGAACTTGAAGTAAAGGTGATATCAGGTTTTTCACTCTTGTCGCGATTCAATTATCAAAGGGGATTTGAAGAAATGGACAATGGAGACATCAATCCTTCGCGCCATGCGGCTCCGGCTTTCGGAATGGCGGCTGTAAAGTACCAGTTCAGAAGTCTTAACATGCAACTATACACCATGTATAGCGCAGAGGTGAGCCACGAAAACCTGAACATTGAGGAACAGGGCAAACCCGCTATTTACGCCAAAGACGAAAATGGCGATCCATATTCTCCCGGATGGGCTACATTGAATTTCAAAGCCAGCTATGCCATAAATGAGCATTTCCAGCTGATAGCCGGTGTAGAGAATATCACGGATCTGCGCTACAGACCTTATAGTTCAGGTATGGTTGCCCCCGGACGAAATACGGTGATGGCAATGAAATTCAACTTCTAAATCGGGATAGTCGAATTCTTCCGTAGAGTCCAAAAAAAACTAGAGAAAGCCCTATTTAAGTATCTGCGATTCAATTACTATTGTGGTCAGAAATTCGAATCGCCATGAGATATTCAATCAGCTTTAAACTGTTGTTGGTGTGCGTGTTGATGATTCATTTAAGTGCCTTGGCTCAAGATTCCATAATCACTGAAAGGCCATTCAGAAATACCGTTTATTACAACATTTCTAACCCCATGATTTTTGGATTTAGATCGATCATATTTGGCTGGGAGCGCCAACTTGGAAATGATCGATCATTTTCAATTAACATAGGCAAACCCTCCTACCCCGGGCAATGGTTTGTTGATTACGATTCACTAAAACTTAATCCGAATTACAAAGAGCGTGGACTGCATGTTTCTGCTGAGTACCGGAAGTATTTCACACAATTGAATAAATATAATGCACCAAGAGGTGTCTATATTGGTGTATATGGCAGCACCAACAACTTTGAGAGAAAATTGGAATGGGAACTTTCCACAACTGGCTACGACGGCACATTGTATACTGATTTGGGAATAAACATTCACTCGGCCGGGATAGAGCTTGGATATCAATTTGTTTTTTGGGAGCGCCTCTCTTTGGATCTTGTATTAATGGGCCCTGGTGTGGCCTTGTACAATTTCCGAGCATCCATAAGCTCCGATTTGAGCGAAGAGGATCAAACTGAGATTAACGAAATCATCAATGACTACTTGTCTGAGAATTTTCCCGGCTACGATAGGTTGTTTGATGAGGGCGAATTTGAACGTACAGGATCAACCGGGACACTATCCATGGGCTTTCGTTATGTAGTAACTGTTGGCTTTCGGTTTTAACTTTAGGGGCTCGCTCATCCCTTTTCAAAAGGTAAATCAGTTCACGTTTTCCATCTTATATTTTCCCTTGCTCTTGCGGATGTTTACAGCCACCACTTTGTATTCCGGACACATGGCCTCCACGTCGTGCTCTTCGCCTGTAATGATGTTCAGCATTACTTCAGGAAAGTGGAAAGTTGTGCTCAACACACCTTGTCGCACCTCGTCTGTCAGTCTGGCTTTTATGTCCACCTTTCCTCTGGGCGATTCCACACACACCATATCGCCTTCTGCAATAAAATGTTTTGCCGCATCTTCCGGATTAATGAGCAGCACGTCTTCTGTAAGAATTTCCACATTTCCGGTTCGACGCGTCATAGTGCCCGAATTGTAGTGCTCCAACTCTCGATTGGTGGTGATGATGTAAGGATATTCTTTGCCGTGCTTCACCAACTCGTTGCTCTCCATAAAGTCGAAATAGTGAAACTTCCCTTTGCCTCTTCTAAAAGTTTCTGTGTGCAGAATTTCAGTGTCCGTTCCATCCTTCAGCACCGGCCATTGAAGACCATTTTCGCCAAGGTTGTCCCAGCGCACTCCTGCGAAGAAAGGAACGATTTGAGAAATTTCTTCCAGCAAGGTTTTCGGATCGTAGTCGGACTGATCAAAGCCCATTCGGTTCATGATGTCCACCATAATCTGGCCGTCGCTCTTAGTGCCCGGCAATGGTTCCACTACTCTATTCACGCGCTGAATGCGGCGTTCGCCATTGGTATAAGTTCCACTTTTCTCCAAAAATGAAGCGCCGGGTAACACCACATGGGCATACTTGGCAGTTTCTGTCATGAATAGTTCTTGCACCACCAAGAGATCGAGGTTTTCCATGGCTGCAATCACTTTGTTGGTGTTCGGATCGGTTTGTACCACATCCTCGCCCATCAGCCAAAGCGATTTGAGTTGTCCACCAATAGAT
>CAZBBV010000353.1:0-2262 GCA_964490025.1 uncultured Cryomorphaceae bacterium
CAACTCATCCTTGGCCATGGGGCAGCCGCCATAGCCTTTTATGGCGCCGTCGAAGCGGCGACAACCGGCATCCCACGCAGCATCAATCTTTGGCGCCCAGCTTTCGTAAGTAGAATGCAGGTGTGCGCCAAACTCCACTTGCGGAAAAGCGGGAATGAGCGTTGAAAAAATGGCCGAAATACTTTCCGGGGTGGCTGCGCCTATGGTATCGCTTGGTGCAATGATGCCTGCACCCATTTGCACCAGTTTTTCCGTCCATTGCGCCACCAGATCGGGATGCCAGTGCTCGCCATACGGATTGCCGAAGCCCATGCTCAGATAGATCACGGGTGATTTACCGGATTGCACGCACTTTTTCATCAGGTGATCCACCGTGACTAGGCTTTCTTCAATGGTCTTATTGGCGTTGCGCTTCTGAAATTCCTCCGAAACCGAAAACGGGAAACCCAGGTAGCTGATCTCGTCAAACTGTGCGGCCTCCTCCACCCCGCGCTCGTTGGCCACTATGGCCAGCAACTTCGATTTGGTGCTGTCCATGTGCAGTCCTTTCAGCACCTCTTTGGTGTCCGCCATTTGCGGAATGGCTTTGTGCGAAACAAAGCTGCCGAAGTCCACCGTATCGAAGCCCACACGCAGTATGGCGTTGATAAAATCAATCTTCGTTTGCGTGGGGATTTGGGTTTTGAATCCCTGCATGGCATCCCTCGGACAGTCTATTATTTTCATTTCTTCAGCAGTCTTTTGTTAATCCTTTTCACCAGCGCAGGACCTTCGTAAATGAAGCCCGTGTAGAGTTGCACCAGTGTGGCGCCGGCATTCAGTTTTTCCATAGCATCCTCAGCGCTCATGATGCCGCCCACGGCAATGATGGGCATCTTTCCACCCGATTTTTCGGAGAGATAACGCACCACCTCTGTGCTTCGTTCGCGCACCGGAGCGCCGGAAAGCCCGCCTGCGCCTATACTGTCCATATCTTCTTTGCTATAACTCAGCCCTGCTCTGGAAATGGTGGTGTTGGTGGCTATCACACCCGAAATGCCCGTTTCGAAGAATATTTCCACGATATCGTCCAGTTGCTCCGGCGTGAGGTCGGGGGCTATTTTGAGAAACAAAGGCTTGCGCTCGTGTTGTTCTTTTCGGATTTTCTGAAGGCACGAAAGGATGTTTTTCAGTGGCACTTTGTCTTGCAAGGCCCGCAGATTGGGCGTGTTCGGCGAACTCACATTCACCACAAAGTAGTCCACATACGGATACAGAGCGCGGAAGCAATGTTCGTAGTCGCTTAATGCGTCTTCGTTGGCAGTGGCCTTGTTTTTACCAATGTTCCCGCCCACAATCAGGTTTTTGGGTTTCGATTTCAGGCGCTCAATGGCCGCCTCCACTCCTCCGTTGTTGAAACCCATTCGGTTGATCAGCCCTTTGTCGTTCGGCAAGCGAAACAGGCGCGGCAAGTCATTTCCGGGTTGAGCCTTCGGCGTGAGCGTACCAATTTCGATATGCCCGAAACCATAGCAGGCCAATTCCTTATACAGCTTTGCATCTTTGTCGAAACCGGCGGCCAGACCCACCGGATTGGGGAATGTGAGCCCGTCAATGCTGCGCTCCAGGCTTTTGTCCTGTACCACAAACAAGGTGCGCACCATGGCCGACACGCCCGGAATGCGGTGCAAGAAGCCCAATAGCGAAAAGGTGAAATGATGCGCCTTTTCGGCGGGAAGCATAAAGAGCAAAGGGCGAATGAGCAGCTTGTACATGGCGTATTTTCGGCAAAAGTAGCAGAATAATAACAGGGCTAAAATGGTTAGTTTTGCCGCCCATGTCGCTCAAAGAAATCAATATTGTCAATCGGAAAGCCGGCTTCCACTACGAGTTGCTCGACAGCTTCACGGCGGGCTTGGTGCTCATGGGCACGGAGATCAAATCCATACGCCACGGCAAGGCCAACCTGACCGACGGTTTCGGCCTTTTGGAGGGCGGCGAACTGTGGATGAAAAACATCCTGATTTCGGCCTACAGCCATGGCAACATCAACAACCACGAGGAAAAACGTGACCGCAAGCTGCTGCTCAACAAGTCGGAAATAAAAAAGATAAGCCGCAAGCTGCAAGAAAGCGGCACCACCATAGTTCCGCTTCGCCTGTTTATTAATGAGAAAGGCATAGCCAAAATGGAAATTGCGCTAGCGCGAGGCAAGAAAACCTACGATAAGCGCGACAGCCTTAAAGAGAAAGACCAGAAAAGAGACCTGGATCGGGTGGCGAG
>CAZBBV010000354.1:0-2261 GCA_964490025.1 uncultured Cryomorphaceae bacterium
TATTTCACTTCGGCAAGCGACGGACCGATCTCCGTGAGGTAGGCTTCGTAATTGGTCTTGTTCAAATCGGCGTGTAGGGCTGCGAATATTTTTTGTTCCTCCACTTGCAGCATGTGCAGCAGTTGGCGCAGCACCTGCTTGCGTGCGGCCACATTGCGCGTGCCTCCCGCAGCGAAAAATGCCTTCTGTTTCTCTATGGCCTCCAATATTTCTGTGTTACTGCTAAAGCTTTGCATGGTCTTCTAGTGCTTTATTCCGACTTTCGCCGCAAATTAGAACCAAATAACACGTGAATCTTCTTTCTGTTGAAAATCTTTCGAAATCGTATGGCGAAAGGGTGCTGTTCGAAAACCTGAACTTCGGCCTCGAAAAAGGACAGAAGGTGGCGCTGGTGGCGCGCAACGGCACCGGAAAAACTTCCCTGATGCGCATCATCTCAGGGCTGGACACGCCCGACAACGGTCAGGTAGTATTTCGGAGCGACACCTCGGTGGGTTACCTGCCACAGGAACCGGAGATGGACGGCAGCAAAACCATAATAGACGAAGTGCTCGCCGGCGACAGCCCCTCGCTGCACGCTTTGCAGGATTACGAAAAGGCACTGCTGCATCCCGAGAATACGGAAGCCCTTCAGAAAGCCTACGAAGTGCTGGAGCACCAGCAAGGCTGGGACCTGGAGATGCGCTTCCGTCAGGTGCTGGGCAAATTGGAAATTCATGATTTGGAACAAAAGATTTCCTCCCTTTCGGGTGGACAAAAAAAACGTGTGGCATTGGCCAAGCTACTGGTGGAAGAGCCGGACGTGATCATCATGGACGAACCCACCAACCACCTCGACCTCGAAATGGTGGAATGGCTGGAAGAACACCTTTCGCGTGAAGGTCTGACGCTCTTCATGGTCACCCACGACCGCTATTTCCTCGACCGTGTGTGTACCGACATCCTGGAACTGGAAGACCAAACCCTGTATCGCTACAAAGGCAATTACTCGTATTTTCTGGAGAAGAAAGCCGAACGGCAAGAGCAATTGAAAACGGAAACAGAACGGGCGCAAAACCTTTTTCGCAAAGAGCTGGACTGGATGCGTCGCACGCCGCAAGCCCGCACTACCAAAAGCAAGGCGCGCATCAGCTCATTTTATGAAATAAAAGAAACGGCCGGAAGACGGGTGAAAGACGACCAGGTGCAGATGGAGATACAAACCACCCGCATGGGCAGCAAGATTGTGGAATTTCACAAAGTGAAGAAGGCCTATGGCGAGAAACGCATATTGGATGGTTTCAGCTACACATTCAAGCGCGGCGAACGCGTGGGTTTGGTGGGTCGCAACGGAAGTGGGAAGAGTACATTTCTACAAATACTCACAGGACAAATGCAGCCCGACGGCGGCAAAGTGGTGGTGGGCGATACCATCAAGTTTGGCTACTACAAACAAGATGGTCTAAAGTTTCGCGACGACCAAAAGGTGATTGATGTGATCAAAGATATTGCGGAGGTGTTGCCGCTGGCCAAGGGGCGCAAGCTCACCGCAGCGCAGCTACTGGAGCGTTTCCTCTTCGACCGCAAGCAGCAATACGTGTATGTGAGCAAGCTGAGCGGGGGCGAAAAGCGCCGCCTGTATCTGCTCACCCTGCTTATGGACAACCCCAATTTCCTGATACTGGATGAGCCCACCAACGATCTGGACATTGTTACCTTGCAGGTGCTGGAAGATTTTCTAGAAGATTTCGAGGGCTGCCTGCTCATTGTGTCGCATGACCGCCATTTCATGAACCGCCTCGTGGACCACCTCTTTGTGCTGGATGGCAAGGGAAATGTGAAGGACTACATAGGCGATTACGAAGACTACCGCCAAGCGCTCAAGGAAGAGAAAAGCGCCGAAAAGGTGGAGAAAGTGGCGGCGGTGGCGGCTGCGGCAGCCAAAGAGAAAAAGAAGCTCAACTACAACGAGCAGCGCGAATTCGACGGCCTGCTGGACGAAATCGCCAAGTTGGAGAAGCGCAAGGAAGAAATCACAGGATTGTTTGAGGCGGGCCTGAGCGACAATGCCCAAATAGCCGCACTCTCGCAAGAGCTGACGGATATTGAAAAGCGCCTGGAGCAGAAGTCGAACCGTTGGCTGGAGCTGTCGGAATGGGCCTAAGTGGCACCATGCTTCGGCTTCGGCATGTGCTGACGGCCCGCGGCAGGCACAGCATCCACTCGCCTTTTGTTTTCGATTGGTACAATGGAGTCTGTCTTGGTCGTGAAGGCAGCTGGCT
>CAZBBV010000355.1:0-2261 GCA_964490025.1 uncultured Cryomorphaceae bacterium
GACCTGGAGTGCATTGCAAGAATGCGGGTGGAGCGCTCAGGCGAATGAAACGGGATTTGAAGCACTTACCGAAGGTGGAAAGGGGTCGACCGGGGAGCACATTCGCATCCATTTATACAGCAACCACCTGGAAATTGAAAGTCAGTACAAGGAAATTCAAGTTCTTGATTTTGGGAACAACAAGGCCAATCTGAGAAAATTCATCTCGGCATATGTAATGTTTCAATTGCTTCTCAGCGAAAGGCAAAAGCAGGAGATCTACAGCGAAATAGAGCATCAGATCCCGGCGCACTTTCAGTTCAAACCCTTTGACAAAAAGGCAAGAAAATGGCGTCTGAACATTATTTTTAAGTGGTTTAAACCGGCAAAGGGATATCAGGCCACACCTGCTATATTGGGCATAGTCACACTACTCTTTCTCTATTCGCTCGTATTCCGAATCGGCTATTTGATTCCATATACAGATGTTTTAAGTAATCTTGGAGCCAACGAGCAAGTGTTAGTGAAAAGTGGAGAGTTGTGGCGCTTGGAACCAACATCTTCCTACACATGAGCCTGTTGCATCTATTAGTCAACATGGTGCCTTTTTTATATCTGGGTCGGTCCATTGAGCCCAAAATAGGATGGCTGCGATTCTCTTTGATCTTCCTCATTTCGGGATGGATAAGCAGCTTGCTCACTTTTTGGCTCAACGACTTTACCCTTACTTTGGGTTCCACCAGTGCTATTTTTGGTTTGGCAGGCGTGTGGGTTGCCGGATTGCGCAAGCGTAAAGTCCAGGACAGAAATGAAATCCCCATTTGGGTAAGTTTGGTTACTCTCTTTGTGCTGAGCTTTTATTTTGAAGACATTCAAATCAACCTACCGGGTCGAATTGTTGCCTTTCTCTTTGGATTTTCCATCACCCGATTCCACTATTTACAACAACGCAGAGAACAAACCAATGTCGGCATGATCATTACGAATAGCCTATTGGCCTTTGTCCTATTGAGCGCCTCTGTAATGATAATTCATGACAAATACGTTCCGAGAAGCGCATATGCCGGCACACAATTTATGGACCTGCAAATGCAGCTTTTCAAAGGAAATGAAAGCTATGCGCTATCGGTACTAAAACTATCCAAAAGCAATTCGAAGGAGTACCTGCTGGAAAAAATAAATGAGGCAGGCATAAATTATTGGATTGAGAATTTGAGGTTGATTGATGAATTGGAGGGTGTGCAATTAAGCAAGAAAGATGAAAGAAAACTGAAGGCACTAAGGAAATACTGTCATCTGCGCATTGAACAATACCGCTTGATTTACAAGAATATTGATGAAGAGACTGATAAATACGACAATCGCATTAACGAAATAGAATTCAAGATAAGTGAAATAAAAACCGGTAAAATGTAGCGTAGGGCTTGAGGTCTACCTTATTTGAAACTGCGATAATAAATCCAGAAAATGGCTAGGCAGGCCACAATGCTCACTACTACATTGGCCGCCACTAAGATGAATTGGCCGTTTCTGAGCATCTGAAAATTCTCGAAACTGAAGGTGGAAAAGGTGCTGTAGCCACCACAAAAACCAACGAGCCAAAAGGCAGTCCAGAGTTCGTTCTTCGCTAGCTTCTCAGGAGAGCTGTACATGATCATTCCAAACACCACGCAGGCCAAAACATTGGACAAGAAGGTGCCCAGCGGAGTAACCGCGCCAAACATTTGCACGGCTGCTTTTCCGGTGAGGAAGCGGGCTACGCTCCCCAATCCGCCGCCAAGAAACACGTATAGAATCAGGTTTGCCATAATTTCTTTGAAAATAAAAGCACCGCCTTACTCACCATCCATGAGATAAAAACGCCCAATAGTGCGCCGAAAATCACATCCCCGGGATAGTGGACGCCTACATACACGCGGCTATAGGAAGTGACGGCCGCCCATGTGAAAAGCCCAATTCCCACCCATTTGTTTTTTGAGAACATCAGGAAAGCTGCGGTGGCCAATGCAAAACTATTGGCCGCATGCGAGGAAACAAAACCAAACTGACCGCCGCAGTTTTCTACCACCAGTCGGAGTTGCTCCATCAATTCAGGATGGTGGCAAGGGCGTAGTCGCTCGAAAACATTCTTAAATAGACGAACGGAAACGAAATCGGCCAGGCCGTAGGACAATGCCAAGGCTATGATGGGCAGCCAAAATCTCTTTTTGTAAAAATAAATGGACAGAAGCCCTAATAGACCGAATACAAAATACCAGGGCGTGTTGCCGGTGAGGAAAAGC
>CAZBBV010000356.1:0-2259 GCA_964490025.1 uncultured Cryomorphaceae bacterium
GCCAAATACTATGGCCTAAAGCATACCCTGGCACCAATGCTTTACATAATTACTGCTTTATGATTCGGCTCCTACCCCGGTAATTGTCTGAATTGAGCTCAACAATGTAGAGCCCTGAAGCAAAGGTGGAAAGGTCTATCCACTGTGTCCCTGAATCGCGATTTTCTTCGAGCAGCAAACGGCCATAAGGATCATAGAGGCGTAATACCGCTGCTGAGTTTAGCTCTAGCTGTGTTTTTCCTGTGGTTGGGTTTGGGTAAGCCACTATTTCGTTCTTAGTCCATTCGTCCAGCGAAAACCAATATAGCAATGCGCACTCTGTTGTATCCTTACAACCGCCATTAGATGCAACGACTACAACATAAGTCCACCAGTGAGCAGAGGTAAAGCATTGTCCATCAAAGTAGCCCTGCGCATTTGGCACCAAGGAATCCGGATAGTCAGGAAAGCATGTCATCCATTCATATGTCCAACCCGGTTCAACTTCATTCAAACACACTTCATAAAAGTATTGTCGCGGAGCAAAAGATACTTCAATATCATCCACTTGAATGTCTTGTTGTGATGTGCTGAAATTTCCCACTAAATCTTGAAAGGTCCAGATTAAGGTATGTTGCCCTGGAGCGCTTAACAAACTAAAATCAGTAGTTCCATGAACTATACCCATACAATCGTCTAGCGCCGCTGGAATAGGAATGGTATCGCCACACAGAATAGACAAATTGGGTAATGTGCTCTGTAGCGGAACAGGCGCAAGTGAGTCCAATGAAGCATCAAACCAAAACAAGATGCTGTCGCATGGACTGGGCGCGAGGCAATCATTCTCTCCTCGAACAAAAATCCAAACACTGTCCTGATCGAAATAGAAAGTGGCCGAAGTACCGTTTCCTATGGGAGTTCCGCCACAAGTCCCCCTATACCATTGCCAGCTGGAGCCGCTCAGAAGCTGTCCACTTGCAATACTCACGGTTACCGGAATGTAAGCGCACAAATTGGTGGTCGTACCCGCTATGGTCGGGGCAGTAGAAGCCGCGTTCTCCGATTGTAGTCGAATAATCCGGCTATGGCTTTGGCCTTTAAAGGTGGTAAATTGACCAACCACCACCACTTTCCCATCTGCTTGTTGGGTAAGTCCACGAGCGTAGTCGTCGAATTCGAGGCACAGGTAAGAGCCGGGCTGCATTCCACCGGTGACAGCTACGAGAGCAATGCCCCCAACCGGCGTACCATTCATCTGACCTATTGTTCCGCAAATGAGAATCGTTTCGTCCGGCAATAGCTCCATATCGCTTACTATACCACTAGGCCCATTATAAGCGGAATAGGCCTGGTCTACATTTCCCAAGGTGTCGAATTTAATCATGTTGTTCACCAGCAGGCTGCCCCAATGCGAAAATTGACCGGCCATAACGATAAAACCCGAGGGCGACAGCACCATGTCATTTACTTTAATGACTCCATTGTTGTTTGAAATGTTGGGCCCGGCCAATGTGGTATCCAAGTCGCCATTCGGATGAAGGCGCGCAAAGCCCTTGCGCGTTATTCCCTGATAGGCTACAAAACCGCCGCCGATTAGAATTCTTTGATCGGGCAATACCTTAATGGTATACACAGCGCGCTGGGTCAAAGAGCCAGATATACCGGATGAAAAAGTAGTGTCTGTGCTTCCATCCGTATTCAACCTTACCAAGCTCATATTATTCGTGGAACCATTTACCTGAGCGAAAATTCCGCCAACCAATATTTTCTGATCGGCCTGAATAGCCAGTGCATATATATTCTGACTAAAAGTGGCTAGAAAAGTGGTGTCGCGGCTTCCATCTTCGTGTAGCCGCCAAACAGCATTGGTCAAGTTGCCATTAACATTCAAAATACCCGCCACAACTAACTTTCCATCTGCCTGCTCAACAAAAAGACCTTGATAGTTGGCCCATACAGGTTGGAATGACGTATCCAAGCTTCCATCTTGATTCAGGCGGATTAAATTGTTTGTTGGAATGCCATTATAGCTGGTCCCTCCTAGCATGAGCAACTTTCCGCTCGATAGTTGCAATACATTCCAAGGAGCTGCCTGAGGCCCTGTCCCCGCCAGAAATGTAGTGTCAGGCCAAAGTACTTGCGCATTTCCACCTGTGAAAATGAATGATAATAGCAATATGATTAGGCTACGCATTCTCTAATTCATTATGGTGATACAACAATTTTAGCTTTACTTCTACCCTGACTGCTCTCCACTTCTACGAAATACATCCCCTCACT
>CAZBBV010000357.1:0-2258 GCA_964490025.1 uncultured Cryomorphaceae bacterium
TCCATTCCATTTCTATGGGAGAAACAGAAATAAACCTTGAGCGCCTTTCGAATGGTTTATACTTTCTTCAGTTTGAAAATAAAAACGAGGTGCTCCGGATAGTGAAGCATTAACGCCTAAGCTGATTGAAGAAATTCAAAATTTCTTGCTTTTCATCCAAGTCGAAGCGCGCCTCTTTGTGGTAAGTTAAATAGCCTTTTAGTGGCATTTCGCCTTTTTCCACTTCTTCAACCGCTTCCTCTAGTTTGTGCATTTGCTCCTTGTGGCTATAGTCGGCCCATGTGGAGAAATTGAAATGCTCACGCCCTTCTACAATGTGGTCCTGAATAATCCAGCTAAATGGCGCCACGTATGAATACCAAGGATAGGTGCTTTCGTGACTGTGACAATCGTAGCACGAAGCCTTTATGCGCGCCATCATTTCGGGCTCGGCTTGCACTAGCGCAAAGAAATCTTTCTTCGGATCAGTGTTTTCAGGGATTGATCGGTCCACCGGAAAAAGCTGCATAAGCAAGAAAATGATTCCCAGAATAAGTAGAATCCGCTTTGGAAGTTTCATGGCTGTAAAGTTTTAGCGTTAAAAAAAGCCGCTCATACAAATGAACGGCTTCCGAATCTCTTATTCTATGGTTTTAATCATGTTGCAGCACGTTTTGGCCCAATTTCACATTTGCCAAATCCAACGATATGAAATAAGCCTCCATGTGGTTGAGCAATTTGATGGCTTCAGCACCCGATTTCCCTTTTAGATCCTGGTTGTAGGTCTTAATGCGCTCCAAGTTCTTTTCCATATTGGCCACCATATCGCCTTTGCCGAACACATCACCAGGCTGATTGCTGTGGCTGTTTTTCAATTCAGCAATGGTCTTGCTCCAATAGCCAATGCGCTCTTCAATACTCATATCCTTACTCATGGTTGTGTGCTTTTAATTTTGGCTGCGAATGTACGTAATGACCAATAGTCTTTCAAGCAATCGCGCCGCTTTCAACAGGATTATTGCTCCTCAATTTTATGATACAAATTGTGGATTTCTTCGAGCATTTCCCAGGCCACTTCCTCATCCGGATTTTGTGACATAAAAGAGGCGAAAATGCTGCATTTTCCAGCCAAATCAGCCAACATAGCTCTAAACTCAGGGCTGTCTTTTTCAGCAGGAATGGGCGAAGTGGCCAACACTTTTGCTTTCATTGCCAGTTCGCCTGAGCGCTCGTAGGCGGGTTTCTTGTCGTTGGCTTCCCAACCGTGATACACTACTGCCAGGATGTGATGGAATTCATCCATTTGTGGCCAATTGCTGTCTTGCGCTTTGGCGGACATCATCATGCCGAACAAAGCGGCGAAGGCTAAAATCTTTTTCATGTTTTTGGTTTTAATTGAGTGGCTAATTTAATTCATCTGTGCGATCCATTCTTCGATAAGTTTCAATCCTTCTTTATGCTGCATGGCTCTTCCCAATTCGGGCATCATGATTCCCGGATCCTTGGACAGCATTCGGAAGTGCAAAATACTTTTTTCCGGCTTTCTCGGCTCTATGTCGTAGTGCAATCCACCACTCCCCTTCCCTGCTGCCACCGGTGGCTTGTGCACACCCAATGAGTACGCATCACGGTTGTGGATAGATAGGTTTAGTCCGCTGGTTTTTGCAGGGCCGGCCGGGCTATGGCAGTGAGCGCAATTGATGTCGAGATAGGCCCTAGCCCTTTGATCCAAAGTGCCGTCCTCATGGTTGTTCCAATCGGGCACATAGGGATTGTTGTCGTAGTCGGGCAATGCTGCAATCCACGCTCTGTCAAGCCATTTCACCCATTGATTTCTAGAAACTGATCCGAAGACTATTTCACTATTCAATTGCGCAATAGAAGGACCAATAGTGGTAATTTTTCCGTCTATAAGGTGGCAACTCTTGCATTGATTTTGGTTGGGAATGGAGTACTCAAACGTGCCCGTTCTCCGAGAAGCCACCATCTGGTTTGCTCCTAGAGGCGTATAGAATGCATCTGTTTGAGCTTCGTTCCACACATATGGCCATGCTTGCCAACCCCTTTTGTCGAGGAACAGCACCCTGGTTTCTATTAGATTCATCTCGTCATTCTCAGGATACCAAAAAGTCTTGAAAATAATAGTGCCCACCGGAAAGATGACCTTACCGGATGCATCAAAATGCGCTTGCGCTCCGTCGGGAATATGTACAAAGCGGCTTTTATCCGCATAGTCGCTGAAGAGGGGCATTTTCAGCGCGTAGGGTAGCAACTGCTCT
>CAZBBV010000358.1:0-2249 GCA_964490025.1 uncultured Cryomorphaceae bacterium
TCTACCGAAAGCCCCTTTTATCTGTCGTTCAATTCCGTATTTCTCGAAAATGGGCAAACGATCTTTGTAATGCTTCACAATGCCTTCCTTCTCAGGGGCAATGGTGCCTACATACTGTCGCAATTCGTTGAACAGTTCTTCCTCATCCACTATAATGTTGGTAAAGGATTCATTCATCAAATCGCGAAGGATGGCACTCGCCCGATCCATTTCAGAAACGAGCAACGAGGGCGCCTTTTTACGGGGATAATTTCTGTGTAGTCTACGCCATTTACCAATCAGATTGGTAAGGTCGGCATCCAGATCGGCCACTTTCTTGTTTTGGGCCACCGTTCGCACGATCACGCCAAAACCCTTGGGCTTAATACTTTGAATCAGCCTTTTTAATCGGCTTCTTTCTTCTTTGTCTTCTATTTTTGAAGACAGCGAAATGCGCTCTGAAAATGGAAGTAGTACAAGGTATCGTCCGGGAATTGACACTTCCGAACTTATACGCGGACCTTTGGTGCTTATAGGCTCTTTAGCCACCTGCACTATCAGCTCTTGTCCTGCCTTTAATACCTCTTCTATCTTCCCGTCCTTGTTAATGTCCTCTTCGACCTCAAACTCTGCCAACGACCATTTTTGCTTTCCGGTCTTGGTATGGCGCATAAATTTGAGCAGAGAACGAAGCTGCGGGCCTAAGTCGTGGTAGTGAAGAAAGGCATCTTTCTCATATCCTACGTCCACAAAGGCTGCATTCAGTCCGGGAGCGAGCTTCCTTATTTTTCCTAGGTAGATGTCGCCTACGGCAAACTCTTGGTCTAGTTTTTCTTTGTGAAGCTCTAAAAGTTTTCCATCTTTCAACAGCGCAATGGCCACCTCATTTTCTGAGGCGTTGATTATCAAATCAGTTTCCATTACACCTGAAAATTAATTGTTACAAGTCGGAACACACCGACTTTTTTTCTACAAAAATCATTAGGGAAGAAGGATGTAGAGTAGAAGCATTAAAGGCTGTACTCCTATGGAGCACAGCCTGTCATAAAAGAAGTTTACTTCTTCTTATGGCGATTTTTTCTTAGACGCTTTTTACGTTTGTGCGTCGCCATTTTATGTCTTTTACGCTTTTTACCGCTTGGCATGGCAATGTCTTTTTATTCGTTAGTACTTTTTTTATTCAATGTCTTCACTTCCTCAATATACTTGAGTAGTTCTACTTTCTCTTCTTCATTCTCCAGTTGGAGGTAAAGTGCTTCCAGTATTTCTACTGCTCTGTCCTGATTTCCGAGAGCAATGTTTGCCTCGGCAAGGTAGGTATAGGCACTCAACAATTTCGGATCGAGTTCTATTACTTTTTCGAAACGCTCTACAGCTTTGTCGAACTGACCTGATTGCATGCTGAACAGCCCAAGGTAGAATTGTGGTAACGCCTCGTCCGGGTATTCAGTTGCCAAATCGCGTAAGATGGTTATCCCAGCCATTGGCTCGCCTCCATTTACCAATTCAATGGCTTCTTCCAGCTTGTGTTCGAGCTCGGTATGCCCATCCGTATTTGAATGGCCTTCAGTCTCAACAACAGCTTCTGTGGCTGGAGCAATAGGTGCTTTATATAAAAGAACGATAAGCAATGCAGCACCCGAAAGTGCTAATATGATTCCGATATTACGCTTCAACGTTTACTTTCACTTTGTCTTTCACCGCTTCAACGAATGTTTTTGCAGGCTTGAAAGATGGAATGTTGTGTGCTGGTATCACCAAAGTGGTGTTGCGTGAGATGTTTCTTCCTGTTTTCTCCGCTCTTGTCTTAATAATGAAACTTCCAAATCCTCTTAGATATACGTTTTCGCCGCTCTCTAAAGAATTCTTTACTTCTTTCATGAAGCTCTCTACTGCTACTTGTACCTCCGTTCTGTCGATTCCGGTCTTGTCTGCAATGTTGGTTACAATTTCCGCCTTGGTCATGTTATAATCTGTTTTTATTGTTGATAATTGCTCATAATTTGGGCGTGCTAATATAACCCTATTTCCAGCATAGCAAAACGAAATAACAGCTTTTTGAATACTGATTTTCAGTTCATTTACACATGGTGTCAAACGATCAAATTACCCTGAAATTACTGGGCTGGTATAAAGTACACAAACGCGATTTGCCCTGGCGACAGACCCGCGATCCATATCAAATTTGGCTAAGCGAAATCCTTCTTCAGCAAACACGAGTGGCTCAGGGACTGCCCTATTTCGAACGCTTTGTGAACCAATATCCCAAT
>CAZBBV010000359.1:0-2245 GCA_964490025.1 uncultured Cryomorphaceae bacterium
GTGGCGGTGAACGACCACATGCAAAGCAATGTGAAAAACATCTACGCCATTGGCGACGTGGTGCGCGGCGCCATGCTGGCCCACAAAGCTGAAGAAGAAGGCATTTACGCAGTGGAAATCATTGCCGGACAAAAGCCGCATATCGACCACAACCTCATTCCCAATGTGGTGTACACCTGGCCTGAGGTGGCCGCTGTGGGCAAAACAGAAGAAGAACTAAAAGCCGCCGGACGCAGCTACAAAGTGGGGCAGTTTCCTTTCCGTGCCAGCGGGCGTGCCCGAGCCAGCATGGACTTAGACGGCTTTGTGAAAGTATTGGCCGACAGCACCACAGATGAAATTTTGGGCGTGCACATGATTGGCCCACGCGCTGCCGACATGATTGCCGAAGCGGTGGTGGCCATGGAGTTTCGCGCCTCGGCCGAGGATGTGGCCCGCATGAGCCACGCGCATCCCACCTTTACAGAAGCGCTCAAGGAAGCGGCGCTCGACGCCACCGACAAACGCGCACTACACATCTAATGAACGACCAACGCATTCGTATCCCGCTGGGGGTAAAATACGAAGGCGGCATGCTGCCATCCATACTGCTCTGGACCCAACGGTTCGGGGCAGTTTCGGTTTTGAGCAGCCATTTTCCTGAGGGCTACCAAGACCCTTATTCGCAGCACGAGCTTCTGGTGGGCGTTGGCCACAACGCTTCCATCCGCACCTTGGAGCAAGTGGAGAACACATTGATTTCCCGGAAAGATTGGCTTTTTGGCCATTTGGGCTACGACCTGAAGAACAAGCTGGAAAAGCTGGACACACGCTCTACGGATGCGATCGGTTTTGAGGATTGCGGCTTTTTTGTGCCTGAAATTGTACTCGCAGCAGAAGACCAGTTGGTGGCCTATGTGCATCAAGCGGAGCATCCCGAATTGGAGAATTTGCGCAGCTTACTCTCGAATAAAATGGATCTTGCTCGAAACAGGCATGCCATAGAAATGGCGCCGCAGTTCACGCAGGAAGCGTATAAAGAGAAAATCGCCCGCATAAAAAACCATTTGCAAAACGGCGATATCTACGAAATCAACTATTGCGTGGAGTTTTTGGGTGCAGCAAATGACTTCCGGGCAGAGGCCTTCTTCATGGAAATGAGCCAAAAGACGGTAGCGCCCTTTTCGGCTTTTTACAAAATGGACAACAAATACCTGCTCTGCGCGAGTCCGGAGCGCTACCTTGCAAGGCGTGGCGATACCCTCATTTCGCAACCCATAAAAGGCACCAAACGAAGAGACCCGGATGCGACCAAAGACGCCCAATTGAAACATGAACTGCAGCAAAGCACCAAAGAGCGCTCAGAGAATGTGATGATTGTGGACCTGGTGCGCAACGACCTTTCGCGGGTGGCGGCCAAAAACAGTGTGGCGGTGGAAGAACTTTTCGGCGTGTATTCCTTTCCCGGCGTGCATCAGCTTATCAGCACGGTGCGGTGCCGGTTGGACGAAGAAAAATCATCTGTGGATGCCATTCGCGCGAGTTTCCCCATGGGCAGCATGACGGGCGCGCCAAAAATTCGCGCCATGCAACTCATTGACGAGCTGGAAGCCAGCGCCCGCGGACTATACAGCGGCGCGGTGGGCTATTTTGCGCCTTCCGGCGATTTCGATTTTAATGTGGTGATCCGTTCGCTGCAATACAATTCTGCCACCAGCACCTTGTCGTTGAAGGTGGGCGGCGCCATCACCATAGCCTCCGTGGCCGAAGAAGAATATGCCGAGTGTTTGCTCAAAGCAGAGAACATCCTGCGCTTGCTGGAAGGTGACAAAAGTGGCACATCATCCTGAGCGGAAACGTATTTTTGCCCTATGTCCAAACTCATTGCCACCGTCGAGAACTTTCTGAAACCCTTTGTGGATGCGGGAAATCCCATGTTTGGTGTAGCGGTAAGCGGCGGAATGGACAGCATGGCCCTGCTGCATGCTTGTGCCAAAATTGGCATACGCATTAAAGTATTGCATGTCAATTATCAGTTGCGCGGCGAGGAGTCGGAAGGCGACGAACAATTTGTGCGAAGTGCAGCCGAAAAGCTGGGCGTCTCTTTTCTTTTGAAAAAAGTGGACACCAAAAATCTGAAAGAAGGAAGCGGAAAATCGACCCAAATGGTGGCGCGCGACATACGCTACGATTGGTTCGAAGCACTTATTCAACAAGGCGAAGTAGATTTCGTTCTCCTAGCCCACCACGAAGACGACCTGGCGGA
>CAZBBV010000360.1:0-2245 GCA_964490025.1 uncultured Cryomorphaceae bacterium
GAACATTTCAACTGCCAGAAGGCCGCAAATGCCAAAAGCTTCGGCGGTCTTATCGGCAATTTCAATGGCTTTTTTCTGAATATCCATAGGCAAACGGGCAGGACAAATCACATATTCTACCAGATTGGCCACCGGATGGAATTCCATTTCCACCACCGGATAATGCACCATTTCGCCATTTTCGTTGCGCGCCACCACCACCGCTATCTCGTGGGTGAAGTCGGCCATTTGCTCTATAAGGCAGGGCTGATCGGGGAGTGTGCCCAGGTCATCTGCGTTTCTCAGCACCATCACCCCTTTGCCGTCGTAGCCGCCTGTGGTGCTTTTCCACACGCATGGAAAATGTAGTTGTGCGCCGAGCAAATCGTCTTTTCCGGCAAACAATTGGAACGGCGCCGTGGGCAGTCCATGGGCGCGGTAAAATATTTTCTGCCGGCCTTTGTCCTTTATCAACTCAAGCATTTCGGGGTTGGGATGCACCGTGATGCCTTCTTTCACCAGTTGTTTCAGGGCATCCGTGTTTACGTGTTCTATTTCAATGGTGAGCACGTCCACTTTGCGGCCGAACTCGAGAACGGTGTTGTAGTCCATCAATGAGCCGACCTCAAAATGATTGGCGGCTATGGCGCAGGGCGCATCCGGCGAGGGGTCGAGCACACGGGTGCGGATGTCCCATTTTCGGGTTTCGTAGAGCAGCATTTTGCCCAACTGGCCGCCGCCCAAAATGCCCAAAGTGAAGGATGAGGAAAACAATCTTTTCATGCCCCGTTCTATTTTGTGCAAAGATGCGCCGTTCGGATAAGGTGTGAAAGTATAGTCTTACCTTCGCCGCCAAATCGAAAAAATCGCATGGACGACATTCGTATCCACGACCTTGTTTTCACCTCATTTATCAGCAAAGAACAAATTGCTACGCAAGTAGCGGAGTTGGGAAAGAAACTTAGCGTTGATTATTCAGAAAAGAATCCTGTGATTCTGGGTGTGCTTTCGGGCAGCTTCATTTTCGTGGCCGATTTGGCGCGTGCCATGTCCATTCAGGCAAATTTTGCTTTCACACGTCTGTCGAGCTACTCCGGCACCGGAAGCACCGGCGAGGTGAACCAAATGCTGGGCATAAGCGAAGACCTAAGCGGCCGCCATGTGGTGGTGGTTGAAGACATTGTGGACACAGGAAACACCATTGTGAAACTCGACGAAATCATCCGTGCCTTTGGTCCGGCATCCATAGAATACTGCGCTTTGTTCTTAAAACCGGAAGCGTATAAAAAATCAGTAAAAATCAAGTATGTGGGTTTTGAAATTCCCAATGCGTTCATAGTGGGCTACGGCTTGGATTATGATGGTATTGGCCGTAATTTGCCCGCTGTATATCAATTAAAATCAGAGTAGAAAGCATGTTGAATATCGTTCTCTTCGGCCCTCCGGGCGCAGGCAAAGGCACGCAAAGCGAACGCCTGATGGCTAAATACAATTTGATCCATTGCTCCACCGGCGACTTGCTGCGAAACCAGATTGCCGAAGGCACCGAACTGGGCATTAAGGCCAAGGAATATATGAGCGAAGGGCGCTTGGTGCCCGACGAGGTGGTGATAGGCATGATCAGCACCATGCTGGAGAAAAACAAATCGGCGGCAGGCTTCATCTTCGACGGCTTTCCACGCACCGTGCCTCAGGCCCGTGCATTGGATTTGCTTCTGGCCATGAAGGGAACCGAAATATCGGTGATGCTGGCCCTCGAGGTAGAGGAGCAAGAATTAAAAAACCGCCTGTTGGAACGCGGCAAAGTTTCTACCCGTCCGGACGACCGCAATATTGAAGTGATCGAAAAGCGCATCAAAGTGTATCAGGACGAAACCTTCCCGGTGAAGGAATACTACAACGCCCAGGGCAAGCTGCAGGTGGTGGACGGCATTGGCAGCATTGACGATATAACCAACAGACTTTCGAATGCCATTGAAGCGGTAAAAGCATAATCGCTGATGGCAGAATCCAACTTTATTGATTACGTAAAAATCTTTTTCCGCAGCGGCAATGGCGGACCGGGATCGGTGCACCTGCACCGAAGCCGCATTACCGCCAAGGGTGGACCCGACGGTGGCGACGGTGGAAGAGGTGGGCACGTGATCTTGAAAGGGAATGCCCAAATGTGGACACTCTTGCCGCTCAAGTATCGCAAACACATACAGGCCGATAATGGGCAAAGTGGAAGCTCCAATCTTTGTACGGGTCATGATGGCTCAGATGT
>CAZBBV010000361.1:0-2238 GCA_964490025.1 uncultured Cryomorphaceae bacterium
TCATACAGGTGAATATGCAATGAGCCTAGAGTAGGAATTGGACTTACAGTGATTCGAGGCGAAGGAATTTTCTCAACTCCCATATCTTCAAACATGTTCGTATGGTTCTTGTATATCTGGCCGTCGTATCCCACCGCAAAGGCCAAAGAATCATGAATGATTTGAAGGGCTGAGAACATATTCGTAGCGCTGGAATCCTCTACCATCCATGTGTAGCCGCCATCATAAGTTTTCCAGATTATCCCCTTGTTTGGAATGTTGTTGGGATTATAGTAATGATAATTGATTATACCTCCAACGGCATATCCACGCAGGTTATCGAGCATTTGCAAATCAATGATGTGGTAGTTGCTTATGCTAAATGGAGTTGACCAATTGAGTCCGCCATTATGTGTGATGCTTATTTTACCATTCCGTCCGGCGGCTATTCCATGTGTTTCGCTGGTCATCCAAGCTGAAAATATATTCAAGGACTGATCTGTATTTCGGTATTGCCATGTTGCCCCACCGTCATTTGTAATGGCAAATGCGCCATCTCCACCTGCTACATAACCGAATTGAGTATTTAGAAATCGTAAGGATCCAGTGCCCGGATAGAAACCAGAGAAACCATTATATGGCGTGTAGTCACACGGAATTGATGGACCTTTAATTCTCCCCAATTCACCGAGAGTAGTAAGCGCTATCCCTGTATCAACTTCGTAAAAATGAAACATTGATATATCTAAAAAGAAATGACAGTGCGTAAAGTAATCCCAAGTAGCTCCTTTATTCATAGTTTTGAAAATGACGCCATCTTGACCACCTACGTAACCCACAGAATCGTTCAAGAAATAAAAGTGTTGAAGCGCACCCCAAGTTCCAAGATTGGTGGTATCCCAAGAATTCCCTTTGTCAAAAGTTCTGAGTACACAGCTAAATGGCCCTGTCTCAGGTCTTGCTGAAACGAATCCCGTATCGGGGTTTAAGAAATGTACAGAGTAAAACTCGTAAAAGGTGCTGTTTGGGAAAAGCTGAGTCCATTGAGCAGACGCCGAACTCAAGCCAACCGTAATCAAGAGAATAAATGCCTACTTTTTCATGTGCTTTGGTTTTGGAGATTTTTGCGAAATCTAGTTTCTATCGACACCGAAGATATCACTTTAAGCCGGCTATCATCTCCTTTCGGCTGTAGGAATTCTGCAAGACATTCTTTTTGACGTCCTTACAACATCAATTTCCATTCAGCAAATCGTACTTCTATATTGGCACAATTACATGCCGCCCCTCCGGGGCTATTGATATTTTGCCCCTTTGGGGCTATTATCATTACGCCCCTCTGGGGCTATTAACATTTTGCTCCTTCGGAGCTTTTGATTTTCGGTCCAGCTCCGTAAGAGCGCATTCCTAATAGAATTGGTTTTACAGATTTTCATCAAGCCCCGTAGGGGCGTCATTAATCTTTGAGCGCCCCTACAATGACGATCACCTTTTCGATCATCTCTTCCGTGACATCTAAGTGCGTCACCATGCGCAGCTTGCCGGGCCCCATAGCGCTGATTCGCACGCCGCGTTGGGCCATCTGTTCCTGAAAATCGGTCTGTGAGCGGCCCTCCACCAAGCGGAAAAGGACAATGTTGGTTTCTGCCGGCTCCACTGCAGCCACATAAGGCAGGCTAGCTAATTTCTCGGCAAGCATCTTGGCATGTATGTGGTCTCGGGCGAGTAAAGGCAAGTGATGCTCAAGGGCAAAGAATCCCGCGGCGGCCAAATATCCCGCTTGTCGCATGCCGCCGCCCATGCGCTTGCGGATGCGTCGCGCTTCTTCCATATTATCCACACTTCCTAGCAGCAACGAGCCCACAGGACAGCCCATGCCTTTGCTCAGGCACACGCTTATGGTGTCGAACAAAGGGCCGTATTTCTTGGGATTGTCGCCGGTGGCCACAAGAGCATTCCACAATCGGGCGCCATCCAGGTGGTAGCGCATGCCATGTTTACGAGCCACCTTTCCTATTTCTTCCAAATCAGTAAAACGGTAACACGAGCCGCCGCCTTTGTTGCAAGTATTTTCCAGAGCAACTAAGCGAGAACGAGTGGCATGGATGTCTTTTGCATTGATGGCTTGCTCTACCTGTTGGGCATTGAGCAAGCCGCGTTCACCGGGAAGCAGCTTGACAGAGCAATGCGCATTGGCCATTATCCCGCCACCTTCATAAAGGTATATGTGTGAGTATTCGTGGCAAATCACCTCGTCGC
>CAZBBV010000362.1:0-2230 GCA_964490025.1 uncultured Cryomorphaceae bacterium
CTTTGCTTATTCTGATTGGCGTCGTGCTGTATATCGCCAGAAAAAAACATGGCTTTCTGGAAAAGCAAATTCGAATAAAATACCTGCTTGAGTTCCATATTTTTCTTTGCACACTTGGGCCCATTATGGTCTTGTTTCACACTTCCTTCAAGTTTGGCGGCATAGTCAGCATCTCTTTCTGGAGCATGGTGGCGGTGGTACTTAGCGGGGTAATTGGAAGGTTCATTTACATCCGTATACCACGAAACATACAAGGGAAAGAACTCGATAAATCGAACCTTTTGGACACACAGATTAAGTTGAGGAATGAGTTAAAGCAATCGGGATATTTTGAAGATGAGGAATGGCGCCTGCTGATAGAACAGACGGAGGAGAAAGATATAATGCGCAATGCACTGCAAATTCTTAGAAATAAAAAGGCCAACTCAAAAACGATTCGCGAAGTGAAAAAGCTGATCAAAGAAGAGCAGAAATTGGCATGGCGAATAAGAAACCTTAGCCGAATGCAAATGCTGTTCGGCTATTGGCACGTGGCCCATAAACCTTTTGCGCTTATCATGCTCATTTTTGCACTCATTCATGTTGGCGTTACGCTTGCCCTGGGTTATAAATGGATATTTTGATGGAAGAGGCGGTATTTGAGCAATATATCATTTATGGAATTTCAGCGCTTATCTGCGTGATATTGGTGCTGTATTACCTTAGGAATGAGAAGAAAAAATCAACGAAAACCCTATTAAAGGTCAGGGTGGCAAAGGAAGAAGGCCGTTTCGAGCCAGTTTCGCTCTATCCACATATCGATTTGGATATATGCATTGGTAGCGGTGCTTGCATAAAAGCTTGTCCCGAAAAAGACATTCTCGGCATTGTGGACGGAAAAGCAACTGTAATAAATGCGGCCAGTTGCATTGGCCATGGCGCTTGTTTTCACGCTTGTCCGGTAGAGGCCATTTCGCTGCGCATAGGCACTGAAAAACGCGGCGTTGACTTGCCTCACGTCAAACCATCCTACGAAACCAATGTTCCCGGAATCTACATTGCCGGAGAACTAGGCGGAATGGGATTAATAAAAAACAGTACTGAGCAAGGCGTTCAAGCGGTTGAAAATGCAGTGAAAAAAAGGAAGACCGCTGCAGAAGGCGTTTACGATTTGATCATTGTTGGCGCAGGTCCGGCGGGCATTGCTGCCGGCCTAACGGCAAAAAAACACAACTTGAAATTTAAAATCCTTGAACAAGATTCGCTGGGAGGAACTGTGTTTAGCTATCCACGAGAAAAGGTGGTGATGACCCATCCCATGGATTTGCCCTTGCATGGAAAAATCAAACTATATGACACCAGCAAGGAAGAATTGTTGCGTATTTGGCAATCGGTTTTAAACAAAAACGACATTCAGGTTGAAGAAAACACGAAAGTGGAAAAGATTGATCCTACGGAAGATGGATTCTTCAAAGTGCTTACGGCAAAAGGAGGGGAATACCTGACGCAACAAGTCGTTATCGCTATTGGAAGAAGAGGATCGCCACGAAAGCTCAATGTTCCGGGGGAAGAGCTGCCCAAAGTGTATTACCGTCTGCTGGATCCTGAGCAAATAGAAGGCAAAGACATATTGGTAGTTGGCGGTGGCGATTCGGCTGTGGAAACAGCCATGATGCTTATGGACAAGAATCGGGTAACGCTTTCTTACCGCAGCGAGAAATTTGCCAGAATAAAGCCCAAAAACAAGGAACTTATAGAGCTCGGAATAGAGCAAAACAAGTTGTTGGTGGAATTTAATTCGACCGTAAAAAAAATCGAAACAGATTCTGTACTGCTCTCCACGAGTGCTGAGCCTGAAGGCATTCGAAAACCCAATCACCTCGTCTATGTATTTGCCGGTGGCGAATTGCCCATTGATTTTCTAAAAAATGCAGGAATAGAAGTGGAGAAGAAATTTGGAAAAGTGGTGAAAACCTACAAAAGATCATAATGCGCAAAGTATTTAGTCTTTACTTTCGTTAGCGAAATGGAAATGCGCTATGCACGCCTTTATGAGGCAGCTGATATGAATGTAATGACCGATTTGGGTAACCGTTTGAAGTTTTTTACCGCCCTGTGGCTGATGGCGCTCGCGTTCACGGTTCAAGGGCAAATTTCTCCGGGCCCATTATCAGAAGGACACAAGCACCTGGAAGGGATAAGCAATTGCACGCAATGCCATAGCCTGGGCAGCAAAGTGCCCGACAACAAA
>CAZBBV010000363.1:0-2225 GCA_964490025.1 uncultured Cryomorphaceae bacterium
CTGATACCACCGGAACGCTGGCCGCATTGCAACTCACAATCGTGAAATTGTTGTCTGAAATGTCGAAGAAAGTCCCATTCTTCGACATTACCATCACACGGGCGGTGGTGGTAGTAATATTTGGAGCATTGATGCTGTGCGAACCGTCATTCTCATCCAATGTTTCCAGGACAATGGGATAGCTCAGCCCCCCGTCAATGCTCAGTAGAATTTGCACCGAATCGCAATTCACCGGCGCTAGGTCCGTGTTTGCCACATTCCAGGTTACGGTTTGGGTGCTACCGCCTGCCCAGGTTATTCCGGTGGCCGAAGGGTAAGTAACTACAAATGGACCTGCGCTGGCGGTGGTGGTAACGGTTACATCCACATAGTCGCTGCACGAACCCACACTGTGGTTGTCGAATGCGGCCACACGAAAGCTCATACTGCGGCTCACGCTGGGCAGCACCTCCCAGGTAAAGGGTCCATTGTTGGCCAGTGCGGAAAGCTTAGGGAAATAGCGGGTATTGTTGGTGTCGGGATTCCAACTGCGAAAGTTCGGTCCACCCGTGGCGGTGGCCAATGGCGGTTGCGTACTTTGCTGGTTGTTCATTTGCTCCCACAGGTAGGTAAGCACATCTCCATCCGGATCGGTGGCAATGGCTGTGAGCGCAAAGGGCGTATTGATTGGAATCGTCACATTTCCATTGGTAGAAACTACTGTGGGGCCGGTGTTGTTCAAGATGGTGTACACAGGGCAAGCACCTGCTGTTCCTGTAATGCGTGCGCTTATTTCCTGTAGGCTGTAGTTGTGGAAGTAGTCGTCGCTGTTGTTTTGCACATTGGGTGGGCAAATGCCGGCATATCCCATAATGGTACTGGCGCTTCCGGGCTCGCGACGCGCTGCCGAAACACTATTGCAAGGATTGTTTTGCGTGTGGTTGGCGCCAAACTGATGGCCCATTTCGTGTGCCACATAGTCGATATCGAAAGGATCGTTTATGGGGTTGCCACTGCCTGTTACCCCACGGGCTTTCGAGTTGTTGTTGCACACCACACCCAGTCCTGCCACACCACCGCTGTTGGTGCCAAACACATGGCCAATATCATAATTGGCCGAACCAATCACATTGTTCACGTTGGTCTGGTTCTGATTGAGCATGGTGCTCGCCGCACCATTGGTATATGGATCGGGGTTGCTAGTGTAAACCAATAGATCATTGTTTGCAATGATGGTCATGGTCACAGCAATGTCTTTTTCGTACACGCCATTCACGCGATTCATGCTGGTGGCTTGTGCCGCCAATGCCAGTGCAACCGTTCCGCCGTGGTAGGCCGTATATTCGGCAGTAGCTGCCAATGCCAGTCTGTAAGTGCGCAATTCGCAGGTACCGTAGGGGATCATGAATTCAAGTGGACTTAGGTCATTTTCAAGGGTGCTTTCGAATGAGCAGTCCATCACTTTGTCGGTGTAGAAGTCTTTCTTGCGGTACACGATATAGTATTCCGTATTTCCCTTAAACATGGGATCAATGAACAAAGTGCTTTCGCCCGGAATGAAAATCATGGCGTGCAAGCCTTGAGGGGTGATGTCCCATTTTCCTCTCGCGCCGGAACCGTCGTTGCTGTAGGCATCTAAGGTGATGATCTCCGGGAATCTATTATTCAGATCCGGATGCAGCGTTTGGTTGCGCTTCACAGTGTAGCTTTTGGTGCTGCCATCTGTGTGCGGTAATTCTATTTGTCCCACAAAGCCATTCAGGTTTCCTTCGCGGTAGGTCACACCTCCCAATCCGGCTCTAAGCGCGTCAATGTCCAGTTTGAAAACTTGAAAAGCATGCGCGGCAATTTGTGGTGTACCATACATAAGCACACTTTCTTTGCTCACAGGCTCAATGGAGTAAGAGATGTTTCGAATTTCTTGGGCAAGGCTTGAAAGTGTAAAAACCAACAGGATCAGGAAAGCGGAGAAAACTTTTTTCATCATCTATGCATAAATTTTAACGGCGCAAAATAGGTATAACGACCAAGGTAAAATGTGATTTTCAAGACGTAGAAAGTTTTGCGACACAAAAACCATGGAACAAATGCCGAAGAATAAGGTTTACAGAGCCATAAAGAAATTATGAAAACAGCACTTATTACGGGCGGTAGCGGCATGGTGGGCACAGCCCTCAGCGCGCTTTTGCAAGAAAATGGTTTTGCCGTGCGTCATTTGAGTACGAGAGGCGGCCGACGAAAATTGC
>CAZBBV010000364.1:0-2222 GCA_964490025.1 uncultured Cryomorphaceae bacterium
GAAAAGTCCATTTTCAATTTTCCGCGGCCATCTTCGAAGTGCACCATGGGCCAAGCCACAAAAGCTTGCAAGTCGGACATTGATCCGCTCAAATCGGCAGTGAATTGTAAGAATGGCATTTCGGGGTTTCGGACTGTGCCGGAGAATGTGGCACTCTGGCCACTCATTTCAAAGTGACCTTTGGCTATGCGCAGCTGATAAGAAGAATATTTTTCCGGATTGCCGACTATTTCTGCCTCAAACTGAAGATTGCTTAACGAAGTCTTGGCCGCACGAGCTTGAAGCTCTCCGCCGCTCATGGCCAGCGAAAGTGTCAATGGCAACGCGTTGTTTTCCTCCCACTTGAGTTGGTAATCGATCTGTCCGCTCAAGCCATAATCGTCTAGCCAATGGCGGTATTCGGGGGCCAAATTTCGTAAGGCATTTTCGGGGTGAATGATTTTGCCTGAAAGCGAAAGCACTAGCTTGACCACCGGGTTCATTCGAATTTCTCCGCTCAGATCCATCCACGGCAATTTGGTTTTGCTCAATTCAATTTGATAGTCTTCGCCGCTCCAAAGCACTTTTCCTGTTCCGGCCCATGCCTCCCGAAATTGGGTGCTGTAAGGCTCCGATCGATAGCTAAGACCTTCCAAACTCAAGTCGTAAGAAACCGCATTGCGGCTGTCGCTCAATTGCAGGTCGAGCCTGCCTTTTTGTACAAATGTGCTTGTGCTGATGTCACTATCCGAATAGCGGAAACTAATCTTGCTCAGCACCACTTCGCTTATTTCAAATTGCACCTCGCTCGTGCTCGCTGTGTCCGATTTCCATATCAGGTAATTCGATAGGTTGCCAGCCTCTTTGATGTAGAGACTGCCGCCTTCCAGGATCAATTTTTCAACGCGATACTCGCCCTGAAAGAGTTTCCACAGATTGGCTGCCAGGTAAACATGTTGAAGTTGAAGAAGTGTGTCACCACTTTGCGCGCCATATCCAGCGCTGAACACGTTCGACATTTTGAGGCTCACCTTCGGAAAGGCAGCCCATAGATCAATGTCCAGTTGGGCAATGTCCACCGGCGCTTGCAGTTGCTCGTTGAGGCCTTTTTTCAGCATGTTCATGATGTCCTCCTTGTGGGTATACACCCAGCCCACAGCCAGAAGCAGCAACAGGAGCAACACCCCGGCGAGGCGGAGTGCCCATTTCATGAAAAAGGTAAAGCGTGCACGCATGTAGGGACAAACGGAAATTCAGCCCAAGTTATATAACTGCTGTGAAAAGCTTTGCGATTAAAGCATTTTGAGAATGCTCACCTCCTTCTCCGTAAGGAAACGGTAATGGCCTCTGGGTAGTTTCTTTTTGGATAATCCTGCAAACATTACCCTATCGAGCTTGATCACTTCGTATTCCAATTCTTCGAATATTCTGCGCACCACACGGTTCCATCCAATGTGAATTTCTATTCCCACTTCGTGGGTGGTGGTACCTTCCACATACGATATTTCATCCACCATGGCCTTGCCTTCGGGTAGCATTACGCCCTCACGAATCTTCTTCATGTCGGCGGCCGCAAGCTTTTTGTTCAGGGTCACATGGTACAATTTCTTGGCGCCATGTGAGGGGTGGGTGAGCTTTTTGGCCATATCGCCGTCGTTGGTAAATAGCAGCACACCCGTGGTGTTTCTGTCCAGGCGGCCCACGGGATAAAGGCGTTCTTTACACGCACCGGCAATAAGCTGCATCACGGTGTCGCGCTCGCGCGGATCGTCGGTGGTGGTGATGAATTTGGTGGGCTTGTTGAGGAGTAAATACACTTTCTTCTCGGCCTTGATGCGCTGACCTTCAAAGCGTACGTCGTCAGTAGGCAGCACTTTGCTTCCAAGTTCGGTCACTACGGTTCCGTTCACCGTCACCAAACCGGCGGTTATGAGCGTGTCGGCCTCTCGACGGCTGGCAATGCCTGCATTCGAGAGAAATCGGTTGAGGCGAATAGTGCCGTCGTCGCTCGTTTCTTTTTTGCTTCTACCATATTTGCCACCAAATTTCGACGGACGGCGTTCGTAACCACCCGTTCTTGGGGGCCTGTCGCCGTAAGTTTTGCGCGGTGGTCTGTCATCCGAAGAGCGACGTTCGCCTTCTCCTCGTTCAGACGAGCCTGTTCTCGCGGGGCGATCGAATGTTCTGCCTTCTCCTGTTCTTGGTGGGCGGTCGCCGAAGGTTTTACGTGGTGGTCTGTCGTC
>CAZBBV010000365.1:0-2203 GCA_964490025.1 uncultured Cryomorphaceae bacterium
AGCACGATTCTGGTGGTGTCCCACACCACGCGGGCATCAATGGCGTGGTACTCGTGCAAGATGAAATTCCTGAACGATTTCACTTTATACCATGGATAGTCATGCTTTTTCAGAAGCTCCGAATTCATATGTGCCACAGCTTCGCTAATGATGGCGTATTGAAAAAGACAGGCGTAATACGACTTCTGATCCTTCGAAAAGTCCTCCACGCCGGTATGATTGGCAAATTCCTGAATCAAATCGATTGCCTCCAGAATGTGCAGTATTCTTTGTTTTTCTGTGGGCTTGTCAGGCTTCATACACCAGTTTCATGTCGTTCTCTATTCGTGCTTTCACCAGTGGCTTAATGGCCGAAAGCATCACCACGTCCACCTTGCGCTTTACCACATTTTGTATGCGTTCCTGAATTTCCGCCAAGTCGAATAAGGTGAATGCCTCATTTGCAGGTACATCTACCAACACATCCAAATCGCTACTCGCGTAAGCCTCACCCCTTGCTACAGAACCAAAAATCCAGGCTTTCTTCACAGCTGTTATCCCGGAGAAAATCGGCCGCATTTTCAGTATCAGTTCGTCCATATTGGGTTTCAGGCTAAGTTCATACACCATTCGCTCTTCGGCGGCCAATAAGGCTTCCATTGCTACATCTTCGCCCTGAACATCTTTCACCAACTTGTCCGAAAGCCAAATTTTTAGCAGTTCATGCTCCGCTACATTGAAAAAGCCCGCACATTTCATTACAAATTGGCGATTTGCCGGACGCAGCCCTCTTTCCACTTTGCTTAAAATAGCCTGATCGACGCCCAATTGAGCAGCCACTACGCGCAATGGCAACCCGCGCTCTTTCCTCAGTTTCCGTATGGCTTCGCCTAGACGATTCATCAATGATCTGTTTTAGAAAACCGAAATAAAAATTTGAATCATTTTGTCAAAAATAGATAAAATGACTTTGCCCTCAGAGAAGACTTCGGGTATCTGCGGACGCGGCAACTATCCGTTATCCTTCGATTTGCTTCCGGCTGCAAAGGAATATTTCAATCGGAGAAAAACGCCACCGCTTAGGAAGCCGAAATCCTGGCTGATGGGTTGGTCGCCGAGAAAGATTTGCGACACGAGCAGCAGGTCGGTATTGGAAGTGGCGCTGTAGGTGAGCGTGGGTACCACTATAAAGTAGTCGCCGTAGGTGGAGACCATATTCGTAAGGTCGAAGCGGACGAGCGGATGTATGTTGAAGCCCGCCACCACTATGGCTGTGCTGCGTAAAAAGAAAAGCGATTTGGGTGTGAGCACGCGGTTCATCCCGAAAAAGCCCGCATCTTGTCCGGTGGGAAATAGCGCTTGCCCTTCGGCGGGGATATAGGAATTGAACAGGTAGCTACCCATCACATAGAGGCCATTGCCAAACATATAGTCAACAGTGGCCGAAAGGAGGAAGGCATTTTCTGTTTTGGGTTCTGTGGCGGAGAAATAGTAGGTCAATTCGCCTTTGAAGCCTGCGTTTTTCAGGTTACCTGCCCAGCCCAATCCGCTCACCCAGTCGGGGTTTCCGGGGGTGCTGTCGTTGGAGGCAATGCCCGAAAACACTTGCAGGTCGTAGCCTTTGAAGTTGGTCAGATACTTTGGTGCGAGCACCATATTTCCGCCATTTCTAATCGAAAAGGCAAGCTCCATTTCCGAAAGACCTTCCAGGTCGTAGCGGATGCGCACCGCGTCGCTGCCCGGGCGCTCTTCGTAGTCGAAATCGAAAGGGGAGTAGCTGTTGAAAATGTCGTTGGGATTAAACACTGTGTTCATACCCCAGTTGATGCGCTGGCGCCCTGCGGTGAATTCCCACTTTTTCTTTTGATAATGCAGGTAGAATCTGTCCAAGCTGTGCTGCATGGTCCATTGCCCATCCACGCCATACACCCAGTTTCCGTCGAAAATGCCCGGGTCGAAATCCATAGCCTCTTTGAACGAAGGATTGTCCTGCGTGAATCCCCAGAACAAGCGGTTGCGCAGTCCGGCATTCAGTTCCAGCGATTCCGTAATGCGGTATTTCATGTTCAGGCGGTTGTGCACCTGATAGTCCATATAGCTGTGGTCGAGATAGAAAAGTTGCAGCAGTGGCGCGGGAATGTCTTTGGTGATAAAAGTGGCCTGGGGCAGTAGTTTCACATAGCCGTTTAGTTCGAAGCGCTGCTGCGAGAAGGCGCAGAATGCG
>CAZBBV010000366.1:0-2182 GCA_964490025.1 uncultured Cryomorphaceae bacterium
AAGGATGTGTTGCAAAAACTGGAATCCAACCATTTCGTAGCAGTAGTCGGCACTTCGGGTACCGGTAAATCGTCTCTCATCAAAGCAGGGGTTTTGCCGGCCATTGAAGCCAATTCAGGCGCCAAGAAAGGAGCTCAGTGGGCGTTGGTCACCATTACTCCCGGCAGTACGCCTATCGATACACTAGCAAAAGTGATCAGTGCCACTGAAGCAATAAAAGGGGAAGAAGATCAGCATGAGCTGTACAATAAGCTCAATGCGCTGATGAAGGGCAGTCCCTTGGGCTTGGTTCAGGCCATGCGCACCCGGCTTCCTGAAAATACGCGCCTGCTACTGCTGATAGATCAGTTTGAAGAAGTTTTCCGCTTTGCGGATGAAGACGGCTCGCGGGAAGAATACAACCGCTTTGTAAATCTGCTTATTGAAACTGTTCGGCAGCATGATGTGCCCATCTATGCCATACTCACCCTTCGCTCGGATTTTTTGGGCGATTGTGTAGCGTTTGAAGGATTGCCGGAAGCCATCAACGACGGCCATTATTTGGTGCCGCGAATGACCAAGGAGCAGATGAAAAGGGCCATTACCGGACCTATCGACTATGCCAATGGAAAAATTTCTCCGCGGTTGGTGCAGCACATTACCTCCGATTTAGGGTCAAACCCTGATCAACTGCCCATTCTGCAGCACGCCATGATGCGTTGCTGGGACTATTGGAAAAGGCACGAGGCGGTAGGCGAGCCCATGGACATCAAGCATTTTGAAGCTATTGGCGACCTGGACAATGCGCTTTCTTCTCATGCCGACGAAGCTTTTAATGAGCTTAGTGGCGATCAGCAAAGCCGCGCCGAAAAGGTCTTTAAATGCCTCACCACCAAGCAATCGGACAGCAGAGGCATTCGCCGGCCACTTTCGGTAGCTCAACTTATGAGTGCTACACAAAGCTCGCTTCAGGAGATTATAGAATGCCTGTCGCCCTTTCAAAAAGCGGGAAGAAACTTTGTACTTCCCGGACTTGAAGTTCAGATAACCGAATCCACCATTTTCGATATTTCGCATGAAAGCCTTATGCGCGGATGGGACAGGCTAAGGGCTTGGGTAGATGAAGAGATGGAATCGGCCGAATTTCTTGTTAGGCTGTGTCATGCCGCGGAATTGTACAAAAGGGGCGAAAGCGCTTTGTGGCGAAATCCTGAACTTCAATTGGCACTCGATTGGGAAGCGAGACAAAAACCGATTTACTCTTGGGCCACGCTTTACGATATGAACTTATCGCTGGCGCTCGACTTTCTGAAAGCAAGCGTCTTGGCGCACCACCAGGAACGAAGAAAGAAAACCCGACGAACACGGATCATTCGGGTTTCACTTGCTATTTTCATCTCCGTAATTTCTGTGCTTGCTGCATGGGCGTGGTATCAAACCGGCATTGCCAACAACAAAACACTGGAAGCTCAGGAACAAAGCGAAGAAGCCCTTGCGCAAAAGAAATTGGCCGACGAATCAAAGGAAGAGGCTGTGAAGGCTTCGGAGTTGGCCGAACAAAACAAAGAGATTGCACAAGAGCAAGCTAAAATAGCGGAAGAACAGGCGAAGAATGCCGAAACGCAAAAGCGAATTGCAGAAGAACAGAAGCGCAAAGCAGAAGACGCTGCCCAAGATGCTTTGAACAAGAAAACATTGGCCGATCAGAAAAGCGCGGAAGCCTTGCTGCAAAAGCAAAAAGCCGATTCGGCGCGGTACGAAGCCTCACGTTTGCGCTATCTGGCCACGGCCCAAAACTTGGCCTACGAGTCGGCCCAGGTTGCTCGCGACCCGGAATTGGCTTCACTATTGGCGCTTGCCTCTTACGAAATGGCTTTGGCCAACGGCGGAAATGTGAACGACGCCAACCTGTACAATGCCTTGCAAAAAGCCTTGAGCCAATTGGACAACAAATATTCTCCGGTGGTGTGGCAGCATGCGCAAGAACTCTTGAACATGACCATATATCAAGGAGAACTTGCGGTGGTGGACAAGCTTGGAAATTGCTTGGTGCTGGATTCGAAAACTTTCAAATCCATGTTTGAACTAAAAAGCACCCATGCGGCTACTGAAATCAACACAGCCTACATCAGTCCCGATCTTAGTCAGGTAGCCATTGGAATGAATGATTTTTCGCTGCAAACGCAAGCGCTAATGGCAGGCA
>CAZBBV010000367.1:0-359 GCA_964490025.1 uncultured Cryomorphaceae bacterium
AATGCATCCTCTTCGGCTTGTGTCTCGGCCAAAATGGTATCTAGCTCGGCTTTCTTGTGCTCCAAATGCTGCAAGCGCTCGGCAAGCTGAGTGGTGCTTTCAGTTAACACTTCACTCTTGTTGTCAATTTTCGATTGGTACTCGCGGATGCGCTTCTCAGCCAATTGTATTTCCAAGTTCTGGAATTCCACCTCTTTGGTGATGGCGTCGTATTCGCGGCTATTGCGCACGTTCATTTGCTGCTCCTCATACTTCTTGATGAAGGTTTGCGCCTGCTTGATCTGGTTTTTACGGTCGTTGATTTCCGATTCCAAATCGTCCACTTCGCCTTTCACGCGGTCAATGCGTTTTTGTAGTCC
>CAZBBV010000367.1:369-2167 GCA_964490025.1 uncultured Cryomorphaceae bacterium
CAGGTCCATCACCTCAAGAGGCAATTCGCCACGCACGCTGCGCAACTTATCTATGCGGCTGTGCACAAGTTGTAAATCGTATAATGCTCTTAGCTTTTCTTCTACTGTTAGCGTAGCGCTTTCTTTCTTTGCGGCCATTGAATTACAGGTAATTAACGGGATTGGTTTTTACTTCCGATAAAAGGACTGCAAACTTAGGGAATTTTTCCACAAGAAAATCCCTAATTAGCAATGATGTAAACTGCTCTGTTTCATAGTGTCCGGCGTCCACCAGCACTATTTTTTCCTCCGCGTCGAAAAACTGATGGTACTTCACGTCGGAAGTGATGAACACATCCGCTCCTTCGGCCATGGCTTTGGGCAGCAGAAAAAAGCCTGAACCGCCGCAGATGGCCACTTTTTTCACAGTGGGCTGGAGGACTTTCGTGTGCCTCAGCACCGAAGCATGCAAGCGCTCTTTGACGCCTTTTAAGAACAATTCTATCTCCTGCTCCTCCACTTCGCCTATCATGCCCGCGCCCACGGTGTTCCATTCGTTGAGCATGGGGTAAATGTCGTAGGCCACTTCTTCGTATGGGTGGTCGGCGAGCAAGGCCGCTACTACCATTTCTTTCAGAAAAGCGGGAAGCACCACCTCCACCCTTTCCTCGGCTTCGCGGTGGTCTTGGTTGAGGCTGCCCACATAGGGGTTGGTTCCTTCGCTAGCCCTAAAGGTGCCGTAGCCCTCGCTATTGAAACTGCAATGGTCGTAAGCGCCAATACTTCCGGCGCCGGCGCGAAACATGGCCTCGCGCACTGCGGCGCTGTGATCGGTAGGCACAAAGGTGACCAACTTGCACAGCGCTTCCCTTTTTGGAGATAGAACGCGTGTGTTTTTCAGGCCCAGCACTTCCGCCAGTTTTTGGTTTACACCGCTGGACACATTGTCCAGATTGGTGTGCAATGCCACCAGGGCAATGTCGTGCTTGATGGCCAGCATTACCGTGCGCTCCACATAGTTGGCGCCGGTAAAGCGCTTCATGCCGCCGAACACTATGGGGTGGTGGCTCACCACAGCCTGATAGCCGCGGTTTATGGCCTCCTGAACCACCGCCTCCGTACAATCCAGACTGACCAACAGCTGCGTGACTTCCTGCTCCGGACTGCCCACCAGCAGGCCGCTATTGTCGTAGCCCTCTTGCAGGGCCGGTGGCGCCCATTGGTGCAGGGCCGCAATGATCTCTTTCAGTTTCATGATGCCGTTTTTTTTTTAGAGAAGGGTAAAGGAACGAAATAGCTAATTGATGAGCCTGTCAAAACAATCAAATAGTAATCGTAAGTTGTATTTGGAATGAAGAATTAAAAACAACTCAAATTGAAAAACTTGCGCTACACTGAGATGCACCCTTTCAGTATCGAAAAAATCACAATAGCCAATTTAATAGTGGAATCTATTCATTTCTAATGCTTTAATACCTTCTCTGTAACCAAGCTCCCATCCGCCCCACGAACATGCAAAAAATACATCCCCGGTGGCAGTTGATTCATGTCCAAAACAAGCTCAGAGCTGTTGGCAGGCAGCCACTCGTGATGCACCACTCGGCCCGTGATGTCCGTAAGGCTTAGCTCCGCAGGGCCTATGCCGTGCGGTAGCGCTATGTTCAGCGTTTCGGTGGTGGGGTTTGGCCATATCCTAATTTCTGTAGAGCTTGGCAGTTCGTCCTCACTTAGGGCGCAGTTGGGCACCAGGCAGCCCAGGCTGTCCACTTTCAATACCCAATGGTCCTGGCCTTGGCCGCCGGGTTTAATGGCATAACCA
>CAZBBV010000368.1:0-2163 GCA_964490025.1 uncultured Cryomorphaceae bacterium
CATGTTGTAGTCCTTGTAGCTGTCTTCCAATTGGGCCATCATTCCGGCGGCCATACCACTGGCTTTCTCGTTTTCTCCGGCGGCCAACATTTTCTGAATGGCGGTCATCTGAATGGCCATTGGCCCTACTTCAGCTCCTTGAAAAATCGCTTCATTCAAGAACGTATTGATCACTTGTGTGGCCGTAATGCCCTCGTAGCTTTTTTCAATGGCAGCAAGACAATCGCCGTATTTCTCCTTGCGTGTGTCATTGCCATACACCCATTCGGTAAAATGCGCTTCTTTCATTTTCTTCTTGTCGTACACACGGTTGCGTTTTAGCTGCTCCGTTTGTCCGATATAGTATTTCCAGTAATTGGCCGTGCTGGCATACTTCGAAGCATACTGGATGCGCACCGCAGGGCTGGCGTTCATGTGCTTCTTCATAATCTCCAATTTCTTCGCGCGGATGTCCACCACCAACTGGTTTTTCACGTTCAATGCTAGCTCAATTCCGAATGAGGTCAGGAAGCGGTCGGTACTTCCGGGGTAGCCGAAAATCATAGAGAAGTCGCCATCCTTTACACCTTCTACTGAGATAGGCAAGTGGTGCTTCGGTACGAGTGGAATGTTGTCTTCGCTGTATTCAGCCGGTTTTCCGTCGGGGCCGGTGTACACGCGAAATAGCGAAAAGTCGCCGGTGTGGCGGGGCCACATCCAGTTGTCGGTGTCGCCGCCGTACTTTCCTACGCTGCTAGGTGGTGCGCCCACTAGGCGCACATCTTTGAACACTTCGTACACGAACAGATAGTATTCGTTTCCGTCGAAAAACTCTTTCACCTGTGCGGTGTAATGGGTTTCTCCTGTGGCTTTCGCGATCAGCTCGCGGCTTATTTCACGCACCTTGGCAGCGCGCTCGTCTTCAGTCATTTCGTTATTGAGCACGGCCAAAACCTCAGCCGTTACATCTTCCATGCGAATGAGGAAGGTAACCGTAAGGCCGGGAGTGGGCTTCTCTTCAGAGAGGCTGTAGGCCCAAAAACCGTCGGTGAGGTAGTCGTTTTGTGGTGAGCTACGCGTTTGAATAGCGTCATAACCGCAGTGGTGGTTGGTCAAAATCAAACCACGATCGGAGATCACCTCTCCGGTACAGAAGTTTCCGAAGTTGACAATGGCGTCCTTCAGGCTCGAATTGTTGACACTGTACAGCTCTTCGGCGGTCAGTTGCAAGCCCAGCTTCTGCATATCAGCTTCGTTGAGACGCTTGATGAGCAAGGGCAGCCACATACCCTCATTGGCCTTAAGTGGCAATATGCCCAACAGCATGATGGCCAGGGCAGAAACAAGTAACTTTTTCATTTTCTTCAATTTACAATTAGTGAATGAATGGGTCGGCGAATATATACTTTTCGAAAAGTTCAAAAGTTCACATTTGACACAATGAAGCGTTAAACCTTTCAGAATCTTTTGGCTTTTAATAGGGGCTATTTTGGCACTTCAGTCCAAATCACAAAAACTACATTTGCACCTCTTTTTCGAACGAAAACACAGCATTGATATGACGACTTACGATTTGGTTATTATAGGTTCGGGCCCCGGCGGATATGTGGCGGCCATTCGCGCAGCACAGCTGGGCATGAAAACCGCATTGGTAGAAAAATACAGCACCCTGGGCGGCACCTGCCTCAATGTAGGCTGCATTCCCAGCAAGGCCCTGCTCGACAGCTCCGAACATTTCCACAACGCAGCACACACCTTTGCCGAGCACGGCATTGACATTCCCGCCCCAAAGGTGAACCTGGCCCAGATGGTGGCCCGAAAAAACAAGGTGGTGGAGCAAACCGTGGGCGGTATCGACTTCTTGATGAAGAAAAACAAAATCGACGTGTACCACGGCTTGGGGTCGTTTAAGAACGACGCAACGGTGGTGGTGTCCGGCGAAAAGGACAAGCAAGAACTGGGTTTCAAGAATGCCATTATAGCCACCGGCTCAAAACCGGCGAGCCTTCCTTTTATAAAAATTGACAAGAAGCGTGTCATCACCAGCACGGAGGCATTAAACCTACAAGAGGTGCCCAAACACATGATTGTGATTGGCGGCGGGGTGATTGGCCTCGAACTGGGTTCGGTGTATGCCCGCCTGGGCGCCGAAGTTTCGGTGGTGGAATACATGGACAGCATTAT
>CAZBBV010000369.1:0-2163 GCA_964490025.1 uncultured Cryomorphaceae bacterium
AACGGCGGGTCTTCGCTTTTTTCATTGTGCGGGCACTTCGGCAGGAGCCATCAATACACTGATGATAAGCGCGCTGGGCACCGTGGATGAGATGAAATCGCCAAAAGTGCTGGAAGCGTTGGCCGCCAAAAACCTTTTCGACTTTGTGGATGGCGATCCGGGAACGAAGAAAATTCTGCAGGCTTTTATCGACGGAAAGAAAGGCGCTGCACTATTGCTGCCATTGGTGCTCAATGTGCGGAAGATTATTTCCACTCTTTCTGACAAAATGGGCCTAAATCCGGCGGATGCCTTTGAAACTTGGGTGGACCAAATACTGGATGCCAAAGGGATAACAGATAGCGGAAAGTTGGAGGAACTGCGCATGAAAATGCCAGCAGGACTACGCATGCGCAACGGCGACAGCTACGAAACGGACAAAGCCCGCGTGGTGATCATTACCTCGGATGTGACCACGCAAACCAAAGTAGAATTTCCCGAAATGGCGCGCATGTATTGGAGCGCACCACGCACTGTGAAGCCTTCAAAATACGCCCGTGCCAGCATGTCGGTGCCTATTTTCTTTACGCCCTTCACGGTGGAAAATATTCCGCAGGACGAAAAATCGGAAGACTTGTGGCGAAACAGAGTAAGCTACCACGGTACTTTGCCTACCAAAGCCCGCTTTGTGGACGGCGGAATGCTGAGCAACTTTCCGATCAATGTGTTTCACTCGAACGACCGAATGCCGCGCAAACCTACCTTTGGCGTGCGCCTGTCGGCCTACCGCGATCAGCAAAACGACACGGACGGACTGTTCAAATACTCAGGCGCCATGCTCAACACCATGCGCCACATTTACGATCTCGACTTTATCCTTCGCAATCCCGATTACCAAAAGCTCATCTGCAAGCTGGATGTGGACAAGGAATTCAACTGGTTGGATTTCAACATGAGCAACGAGAAGAAACTAGCGCTTTTCGCCAAAGGGGCAGAGGGGGCTATAAAGTTTTTGGAAGGATTCGATTGGGAGGTCTACAAAAGCCTTAGGAAAAACATCCTGGAAGCCAACAAGGCCGCTACTCCTTAGTATTAGTGCGCCTTTTGCGCAGCCCAATTCTAAGCGCCAGTGTGATCACCAGTCCGAAGAGTAAAATGATGCCGGCCAGGCGAATGAAGATTCCGTCTAAGAATCGGGAGGCATAGTGCTCTCCTGCCGAAAATCCTGAATAGCTTTCGTTGAAGAGTATATCCATGGTTTCGTCGCGAAATACGCGCATGTCCTGCATCATGGCTTGGCGTTGGGCATCAATTTCTTTGAAAGCGATTTTTCGCTCTTCCATCATGAATTTTTGCATCTCCAATCGCTCCAGAGTCAGGTGCGCCAAGCTTCGATCCATTAGTTCGGGCACCCAAGGCATGCCATCATGCAGCATCCCCAGCATGGTGTTGATGTGCGCTTCAATACTGTCCATCCGCTCCGCCATTGGCCCGTATTCGGTATTGTGCTGTATCATGCGTTCGCTGCGCCACATGGCCAGTCGAGGCATAATGGCCATATAGAGGTTCAGCCGTTCGCTCAACACATTCACTTGCTCGGCCATGTCGCTGGCCATGGCTTTCATTTTGGTCTTGCCTTCGCTGGTTATTTGATCGGATAGGGTAGAGCTGTTGCTGCGAATAAAGTAGTGGTTGTCCAGTTTGTTGCTTTCGGCATAAGCCTCAAAAAGCGTTAAAGTAGCCTGGCTTTTACCTCCGTCTTGCAGCACAATGTCCATCAATCGGATGGCGGAACGTTCCATCTCAATGCACACTTTTACGGCAGCATTCGAATATTCGCCCAAACGGCCTTTGCCTAAACCTGTTGTAAAATAGCGCGTGTGCTGCATGCTGAACACCCGCAGATCGAGGGCGGAGCGCACCGCATCAGGCTGCAAGGCCGAGCTGAGCAATGCTTCTGAAAAAGCGATTTTCCAGGTCAGTAGATTTTCGCGAACAAGAGGATCCGTGCAAATGGCTGCAACGGAATCGCTAAAGGCCTCCGTGCGCGACAAGCAAAAGTTCACATGCTCGTAAATTTTCTGGCGCAGCATGCGGTCGAGTGCTATCTGCTCAGGGTTGTAATAGGGTTTTGCCGACAGAAGGCTATCGTTCTGCTGAGCAAATGCGCTGTACAAGAGCACA
>CAZBBV010000370.1:0-2162 GCA_964490025.1 uncultured Cryomorphaceae bacterium
CCGGCGATACTGACGCGGTGCAAACGCGGGTAAAAATCACAGTGGACAGCGCGCTAATAGAGAAACTTAAAATGACACACGCCCTGGCTTTCTCAACCAAATACAGCACATATGGCCAGGCGCCACAAATGATTTTTGCCCATCAGAAAACCAACATCAAGCTGATTGGCGATTTCAAATACCGAGTAGGCAACTAACCACAAAACATGAGTTCCGGAAATATGACGCTTCGATATTGTCTCTTCGCACTTTTCTCCCTCTTCTTTTCGCTTTTTTCGTTCGCGCAGCAACCGTTGATAGGCTCCCTGTTGGACTACAAAATGAGGGGAGAATCTATGCTGATTTTGAAAACCGATTTCTCGGTAGGCGCCAACACTATTCGGGTAAATAGCCTCTTCGACGTGCGAAATACCGACTTTATAGACGACGAGCTAAAACAAGATTTGTACGGAAACCTTAAAACCAGCAATCGTGCAGGAGGTCATTCATACTTCGGTGGCAGTTACTCTTGGACACGCGATAGCATTGCTTCGGAAAATTCAAACTTTTTCACCGTCGGTTATCAATACACGGCCATTTACAGTGCGCGCTTTTCTGACAATCTAGGCTACGGCATTCTGTATGGAAACAAAGACTTTGCAGGGCTAAATGTGGATATGGGACCAACCAATGTTTTTCGAATTGATTATAGCAAGTTGAGTCTAGGCCACACTTGGCGGGTGGATAATCAAACCTTGCACATCAGTGGTAGTGTTCTACTTGGCCACCGCTTGCAACACGGCCTTGCCAGTACTTTCGAGATGTACACCGAACCCAATGGCGACTTCATTGACCTAAACGTGAAAGGTCGCGGCTATCTCTCGGACACCGCCCAAACGGGCACCTTTGCCATAACCGGTGGTGGCGTGGGCTTGGACATGTTCTATTCTCTTGAGAACGCCGAGGGCCATATCTGGAGCTTCGGGATGTATGACATGGGCGTCATACTCTGGGATAAAAATTCATTGCACGGCAAACGTGAAGGTGTGTTCCGGTATGAAGGATTTTATGTAGAAAACATTTTCGATCTGAACGACAGTGTTTGGGCCAATAGCAGCGACAGCATTGTGGATTCGTTTGTGAATGTGCAAGAAGGCGTCATGCTGCGGCCCACTCCTCCTTTGTTTATGGTGAACTACAGCCACAGCATTTCGAACGGACTGTTGCGCGCAGTGGATTTTGGCGTGAATTACCGCATGTACAACTCCAACATTCCTTTGGTGTATGCCATGGCGCGACTCAACCCTATGGGAAAGAGCGAGCTGTCTCCTTTCATGAGTTTTGGAGGCTACAACCGCTTTGGCGTAGGGCTCGACTATTTACTTAGCGCCAATGGCTTTGATTTCCACTTGAATATTGGAAATTTGCAGACCCTGCTCACCGCCGGAAATGGTTACGGCGTAAATGGCGGAATTAGAATTTTATACCACTGGTAAATGAACCCACTGCACAGCCTTGAAGGCATCAATCACCTCTACTCAGGACAGTTTTTTCTCATTGCCGGCCCTTGCGCCATTGAAGGCGAAGAGATGGCCCTGCGCATTGCCGAACGCATTATCGAAATCACGAACAAATACAAGATTCCGTACATTTTCAAAGGCAGCTACAAGAAAGCCAACCGCAGCCGCATAGACTCGTTCACCGGCATTGGCGACGAAAAAGCCTTGAAAATTTTGGCCAAAGTGAAGCAAACCTTCGGCATTCCCGTACTTACCGACTACCACAGCGCCGCGGAAGCGCCCATGGCTGCCGAATATGTGGACGTGTTGCAGGTTCCTGCTTTTCTATGTCGCCAAACGGATGTATTGGTAGCAGGGGCCAACACCGGAAAGGTGGTGAACATAAAAAAAGGCCAATTTCTGGCCCCTGAAAGCATGAGCCACGCCGCCCAAAAAGTAGTGGATAGCGGCAACAACAAAATTATTCTCACCGACCGAGGCACCATGTTCGGCTACCACGACCTGGTGGTAGATGTGCGCAGCATTCCGGCCATGCAAAACCTTGGTTTTCCGGTAGTGATGGACATTACACACAGCTTGCAACAGCCCAATCAAAGCTCGGGCGTAACCGGTGGCAAGCCCGAGCTGATCGAAACCATTGGCAAGGCGGCCATTGCCGTTGGC